>NZ_JBNFOF010000055.1:0-16001 GCF_057364645.1 Janibacter sp. CFPM2_SD2 | reverse complement strand
CGATCCAGCGCAGCCAGCGCGCCTGGCTCGACGCCGTCGCCCGGGCACGACGCCTGCCCGACGACGAGCTGCCGCCGGCCTCGGTCAAGTCCGACGGCCCTCCGCCGCAGCGCTCCTGGGCCAACCGCGACCCGCTCGCCGCCGACCGACTGACGGCCACCCGCGAGGCCCTGGGCAGCTTCGCCGACGAGCGCACCATCCCGATCGAGAACGTCTGCTCCCCCGACCCCCTTCGCCGGGTCGTGTGGTCACCGCCGCAGGACCGCAGCCCGGAGGGCTTCGCCGAGGCCCTCGCCGACCTCGGCGTGCGCCCCTGGCAGCGCGAGATCGTCGCCCCCATGCTCGCCGACGCCTTCGCCGCCCACCCCGACGCCTGACGGCCCCTCGGGGGCGGGCCCCACAACGGGTGGAGGTACCAGCGACCTGATAGTCGGACGCGATCACCTCAATCCACCACTCGGGGGCGGGGCGCGGGAGCGGGTGGAGGTAGCAGCGACCGGATAGTCGGACGCGATCACCTCAACCCGGCAGTCGGGCGCGGGGCTGCCTTCGAGGCGGCCGCGGGTGAGGCGCAGGTCGAAGGGGGATGTCGGCGCACATCAAGCCGAAGTCAGGCAGGACAACCTCCGGCCATGCGCGAACGAAGGACTTCGGCGGGCGCCGACGTCCCCCTTCGTCCGGAGCCGGGTCTCGAGGCTCGTCGCAGCGCGCCGGCCCTCCTCGCCGGGAGCGGGTCGGGCGCTGACGTCCCCCGTCGACCGGAGCCGGGGTCTCGAGGCTCGTCGCAGAGCTCCTTGCACCTCGACCACCGGAGGCGAACGTGGGCGGGGTCACGTGAGGCGCACCTGTCCGAGGTGAGCAAGCGCTTAGTAGCCTGATCGCGGACGGGCTCCAGCCCGTCGTGCCACCTGCACCACGACAGAGAGGCCCACCGTGCCCCGCACTTCACGTGAGGTCGTCTTCGTCGACGGCGTTCGCACGCCGTTCGGCAAGGCCGGGGAGAAGGGCATGTATGCCCAGACCCGCGCCGACGACCTCGTCATCACCTGCATCCGCGAGCTCATGCGCCGTCACCCGGAGCTGCCGCCCGAGCGGGTCGAGGAGGTCGCGATCGCGGCCACGACCCAGATCGGTGACCAGGGCCTGACCCTGGGCCGCATGGCCTCCCTGCTGTCCGGGCTGCCCAACACCACGCCCGGCTACTCCATCGACCGCATGTGCGCCGGCGCGATGACCGCGGTGACCAACATCGCCGGTGCCATCTCCTTCGGCTCGATCGACGTCGCCGTCGCCGGCGGTGTCGAGCACATGGGCCGCCACCCGATGGGTGAGGGCGTCGACCCCAACCCGCGCGTCGTCTCGGAGAAGCTCGTCGACCCGTCGGCCCTCGTCATGGGCAAGACGGCGGAGAACCTGCACGACCGCTACCCGAGCCTGACCAAGCAGCGCTCGGACGAGTTCGCGGTCAACAGCCAGCGCAAGCTCGCCCAGGCCTACGAGGACGGCAAGATCCAGCCCGACCTCGTGCCGGTCGCGACCCGCCACTCCGAGAAGGGCTGGGGTCTCGCGACGACCGACGAACCGCCGCGCCCGCAGACGACCCTCGAGTCGCTGCAGACCCTGAAGACCCCCTTCCGCCCCCACGGCAAGGTCACCGCCGGCAACGCCGCCGGGCTCAACGACGGCGCGACCGCCTGCATCCTCGCCGCGGAGGAGACCGCCGCCGAGCTCAGCCTGCCCGTCGGCATGCGCCTCGTCGAGTTCGCCTTCGTCGGCGTCGAGCCGGAGGTCATGGGCTACGGCCCGGTCCCCGCCGCCGAGAAGGCGCTGGCCAAGGCCGGCCTGACGATCGACGACATCGGTCTCTTCGAGCTCAACGAGGCCTTCGCGGTCCAGGTGCTCTCCTTCCTCGAGCACTTCGGCATCGACGACGACTCCGACAAGGTCAACCGCTACGGCGGCGCCATCGCGACCGGTCACCCGCTCGCCTCCTCGGGGGTGCGCCTCATGACGCAGCTGTCCCGGCAGTTCGCCGAGGACCCGAGCGTCCGCTACGGCATGACCGCGATGTGCATCGGCATCGGCATGGGCGGCGCCGTCATCTGGGAGAACCCGCACCACGCCGACTACGGCAAGGAGAACTGAGCATGAGCGAGCCCAAGCCCGAGGTCGTCACCCGCGCCCTCGTCCAGGACGTCCAGCTCCCCGCCGACGGCGGCACGCTGGCCCTCGTCACGCTGGACAACGGCCACGACCACACCAAGCCCAACACCTTCGGCCTCGAGGGCATGGCCGGCCTGCGCGCCGCCGTCGCCACGCTGCAGCAGCGCGCCGAGGCCGGCGAGATCGTCGCCGTCGCCGTCACCGGCAAGCCCTTCATCTTCGCCGTCGGCGCCGACCTCACCGGAGTCCCGGGCATCACCAGCCGCGAGCAGGCGCTCGAGATCGCCCGCACCGGCCACGCGGCCTACGCGGCGATCATGGACCTGCCCGTGCCGACCTTCGCCTTCGTCAACGGCGCGGCGATGGGCGGCGGTGTCGAGCTGGCCCTCTCGTGCGACTACCGCACGATGAGCACGGCCGTGCCGGCCATCGCGCTGCCCGAGGTCTTCCTCGGGCTCGTCCCCGGCTGGGGCGGCTGCTACCTGCTGCCGCGCCTGCTCGGCCCGGAGAAGGCCCTCAAGGTCATCGTCGAGAACCCGCTCAACACCAACCGGATGCTCAACGGGCCCGCGGCCGCGAAGCTCGGGATGGCCGACGCGCTCCTCGACGCCGCCGACTTCCTCGAGCAGTCGATCATCTGGGCCGCGGGTGTCCTCGCCGGCGAGACGAAGGTCGAGCGGGAGCAGGTCAGCGACGACGCCGCCGTGTGGGAAGCCGCTGCCGCAGCCGCCACGAAGCTGGCCGACGCGAAGACCGCACGGAAGTCCCCCTCGCCCTACCGGGCCATCGAGCTGGTGACCGCCGCCCGCACGGCCGAGCGCGACGCCGCCTTCGCCGCCGAGGACGAGGCCCTGGCCGACCTGCTCATGGGTGACGAGCTGCGCGCCGGCCTGTACTCCTTCGACCTGGTGCAGAAGCGGGCGAAGCGCCCCGCCGGCGCCCCCGACAAGGCGCTCGCGCGCCCGGTCGGCAAGGTCGGCATCGTCGGCGCCGGCCTCATGGCCAGCCAGCTGGCGATGCTCTTCATCCGCTCGCTCAAGGTGCCGGTCGTCATGACCGACCTCGACCAGGAGCGGGTCGACAAGGGCGTCGCCTATGTCCACGGCGAGATCGACTCCTCCCTGGCCAAGGGCAAGATCACGCAGGACAAGGCCAACCAGCTCAAGGGCCTGATCACCGGCTCCACGAGCAAGGAGGGCTTCGCCGACGCCGACTTCGTCATCGAGGCCGTCTTCGAGGAGATGGGCGTCAAGAAGAAGGTCTGGGCCGAGGTGGAGCAGATCGTCACCCCCGAGTGCGTCCTCGCCTCCAACACCTCGTCGCTCTCGATCACCGAGATGGCGTCCGAGCTGCAGCACCCGGAGCGGGTCGTGGGCTTCCACTTCTTCAACCCCGTCGCCGTCATGCCGCTGCTCGAGATCATCCCGGGCGAGCGGACCGACGACGCCGCGCTGGCGACGGCCTTCGCCACGGGCAAGGGCCTGAAGAAGACCTGCATCCTCGTCAAGGACAGCCCCTCCTTCATCGCCAACCGTCTGCTCGGTCGCTTCATGGGCGAGTTCTCGAAGATCGTCGACGAGGGCACGCCGGTCGAGGTCGCCAACGAGGGCATCGCGGGCCTGGCCCCGATGCCGCCGCTGGTCCTCGTCGGTCTCGTCGGCCCGGCGATCGCGCTGCACAACAGCGAGACGCTCCACCGTGAGCTCGGCGAGCGCTTCTACGTCTCGCCGAACCTCAAGGCGCTCGTCGAGGCCGGCAAGCGCTCCTACGACGACGAGGGAGCGGCCGAGCTGCTCACCGCTCCGGAGTCCCCCGTCGTGCTCACCGCGCAGCAGGTGCGCGAGCGCGTCCTCGGCGTCCTCGCCGAGGAGGTGCGCACGATGCTCGACGACGGGGTCGCGCAGGCCCCGATGGACATCGACCTCGCGATGATCACCGGTGCCGGCTTCCAGTTCTGGAACGGCGGCCTCACCCCGCTCCTGGACCGTGAGGGCGTCTCGGAGAAGGTCACCGGTCAGCGCTTCCTGCCGAAGGGTGTGGCCAGCGTCCCCGCCTGATGCGTCGGCAGCATGACGAGGCCTGACCGGCTTCCGGCATGTCGAAGGGGAGGTCCCGACGACGACCTTCGCTTCTCGTGGTCCTCGCAACTCCTGCGTCCGAGGAGTTGCGAGGACCACGGTCGTTTCGACGTGAGGAAGGGCCGAGGGGCCTGGCGGTGACCAACGCCGTCATGGTGATCGTCGTGGGCGTCAACGGCGACGGGCAGCGCGAGGTCTTGGACCTGCGGGTAGACACCAGGGAGACAGGCGGCGCGGAACGAGTTCTTCGCCGAACTGACCGGGCTGACCGGGGTAGGCCCGGCCACCAGCGACGCCGCTGGTTATCAGGGTCTAGATTGGCATCTCGACCTGGACGCTGTCGCGAGGGGACGTCATGAGATGAGTGCGGATCTGGGTATGTCGAGCGTCGTCCCCCTCTCCCGCATCCCGAAGATCGTCGGGGTCGTCCAGGCGGGCGGTCAGGGCTCCCGGATGGACGTCCTCACGCGTGAGCGCGCCAAGCCCGCCCTCCCCTTCGCCGGCAGCTACCAGCTCGTCGACTTCGCACTGAGCAACTTCGGCAACAGCGGCATCCCTGACGTGTGGGTCTCGGTGCAGTACGAGGCGTCCTCGCTCGACCGCCACCTCGCCGGTGGGCGGCCCTGGGACCTCGACCGCACCCGCGGCGGCTACCGGCGGCTCGTGCCGGAGGAAGGGCAGGCCAGCGGATCCGAGGGCTTCAGCGCCGGCAACGCCGACGACCTGCTGAAGATGGGTGCCCAGCTGCGTGAGGCGGGCGCCGAGGTCGTCGTCGTGACGAGCGCCGACCAGGTCTACCGCCTCGACATGCGGGCCGTCATCGCCCAGCACCTCGCGCGCGGGTCCGAGGCCACGATCGTCACCGTCGAGGTGCCGCTCGCGCAGGCCAAGCACAAGACGGTCGTCGACGTCGGCCGGGACGGCGTCGTGCAGGGGCTGACCGACAAGCCCACCGGCCCGCCGCACGGGACGATCGCCGCCGAGATCTTCGTCTACGACGTCCCGGTGCTGCTGCGCACGCTCGACGCGATCCGGCACGAACGGGCGCAGGCCGACCCAGGGCTCACGGACGGGATCGGCGACTTCCCTGACCGCCTGCTCCCGCGGCTCGTCGAGGGCGGGAAGACCCACGCGTACGCGCTCACGGGCTACTGGCGCGACCTCGGCCGCCCCTCCGCCTACCTCGCCGCGCACCGCGAGCTGCTGCGCGGACGAGTCGACGTCTTCGACGACCCGGCGTGGCCGATCCTCACCCGGTCGCCGGAGATGCCGCCGCCGATGATGCACGCGGGCAGCGTCGTCGAGGACTCGATGATCAGCCCCGGGTCGCACGTGCACGGCACCGTGCGCCGCAGCGTCGTCGGACCGGGCTGCGTCGTCGAGGCGGGAGCGGTGGTCGAGGACTCGGTGCTCATGCACCGGGTGCGGGTCGCGTCCGGTGCACAGGTCTACGCCTCGGTTGTCGACGACTCGTGCCGGGTCGGCGAGGACGCGCAGGTCGGGGCCCAGCCGAAGCGCTGGCCGCCCTCGGACTCCGCCGTCGTGCTCGTCGGTCGTGAGTCGCACGTGGCGAAGGGGGTCGTCCTCGAGCCGGGAGCCCGCCTCGAGCCCGGCACGACTGCGAGCTGAACGAGCCCCCACTCCTTCGGTGTTCCTGAGTCGTGGACTCCGCGTAGGGCAGATGTCGTCACTGGCCCGTGTGCGGACCCGGGGACGCTTCGTGAAGCCTGTGCTCACGCGGGCAGTGAAGGGTTCACGGGGCTGCTCTAGGTAAACTCCCCGCATGGAAAACACGGCACCAGGTCGCCTGGGTCCCGGTCACATTGCACGCAGTTTACGGACGGAGTCCGGATCGGCGATGTTTCTGGCGCTCGTGACCGTCATGGCGCTCGTCTGGGCGAACTCGCCGTTGTCTGAAAGCTATTTCGAACTGTGGCATCAGGAAGTCGGTTTCGATGTCGGCCCCGCCGGCATGCATATGAATCTGCATCATTGGATCAACGACGGCCTGATGGTGATCTTCTTCTTTGTTGTCGGATTGGAGGTTCGACAGGAGTTCGCGCACGGGACTTTACGGGATCGCAGCCGTGCTCAACTCGCTGCGATGGCTGGAGTTGCAGGTGTCGCTCTTCCGGCTCTGGTCTATGTGCTTGTCGTCAGCGTGTCCGGCGGGAGCGGACTTGGCGGATGGGGTGCTGTCGTCGGAACCGATACAGCATTCATGCTGGGCGCACTCGCCATAGTGGGTCCACGACTGTCTGGCCAGTTGCGTGTCTTCCTCCTCACCCTGACAGTGGTCGATGACTTTCTAGCGGTATCGATCATTGGAATTGTCTATAGCGATCAGATCAAGCTTGTCCCCTTGTCGATCGCTCTCGCCTGCCTCATCGGCTTGTGGGGACTCGGCCGCTCACAGCAGTGGAATGCCGCACCTTATGTGATCCTTGTGATTGTCATGTGGTTCGCCACTGTCTCTTCCGGGGTGCACGCCTCACTCGCCGGCATGCTCGCCGGTCTACTGATCCCCGCCTACCCCACTCAGCGCCAAGAGGTAGTCGCCGCCCGCCAGTTCTTCCGTGACTTCTGGCAGTCGCCCAGCGCCGCGTCGGCGCGCAGTGTCAGCCGTGGCCTGGCCCGGGGGATCTCGGTGAACGAGAGAATGCACGAAGTCCTTCGCCGCCCCACTGCACTGCTTGTCGTACCGATCTTCGCTCTCGCCAATGCCGGCGTCGACCTCAGGGGTGGACTCCTGGCAGATTCCTTCGGATCATCCGTGACCTGGGGGGTCATTGCTGGCCTCGTACTCGGCAAGCTTGTCGGAATTGGCGTTGTCACTCTCCTGGCGGTCAGGATGGGCCTTGGTCGACTCCCGGAAGGAGTGGGTATGGGCAGCGTCTTCGGCGGTGCAGCACTTTCAGGCATCGGGTTCACCGTCTCTCTGCTCATCATCGGACTTGCTTTCGGCTCGACAACCGACCTCGGGCGACAGGCGACGCTTGGGGTGCTGGTGTCCATGGTGCTCGCCGTCGCCCTCGGCTGGTTGATATTCAAGATCGCCGCTCAGCGGTGGGGCGAGGAAAGTGCAGATCTCCCCATGGTGCTCGACCCCGCAGTCGACCCCGAAGTTGACCACATCCGCGGCCCGGAGGACGCCAGGCTGACGCTGGTCGAATACATCGACTTCGAGTGCGAGTACTGTGCACACGCCACTGGCTCCTGGGAAGATCTGAGTGGGCACTTCGGTGACGATCTTCGTTACGTCGTGCGGCATCTTCCCCACCACCCACATGGGCCGCTGGCTGCAAAGGCATCTGAAGCAGCTGCGAACCAGGGCGAGTTCTGGACATGGCTCGATTTCGTCTTCACCCATCAGGACGCGCTCGAGCGAGAGCACCTTATTGGTTACGCGGAAGAACTCGGACTAGACGTCGATCGCTTCGTACAGGACATGGACAGCGAGGCTGTCGCAGAACGAGTCAACCGCGATCTCGTGAGCGCCGAGAACAGCGGAGCCCATGCCACCCCAACCTTCTTCGTCGAAGGTCACCGCTTGCTGGGCGACTATGACGCCCGGACGTTGACTGCGGCGCTCGAGTCCAGCAGGCGCGGCACACGAACCCAGGTGGCCTCTGTCTGAGATGGATCGGGACGACACCGCTGACTCGCTCTTTCGTGATCTCGGCGCGCGCGTGGTTGCCAGAGGTCAGTCGGAAGGCGTCGCAAGTACGACGCTGGCCCAGCTGCCAGTCTGCGGTCGTAACGTGCCTGCTGTCGGGAACGGAAATTACTGGCACATGACGCCCGCCCATGGTTGATAACGTTGGCTCATGACCCCGCCCTCCACGCAGACTGATGAAGACTCAGCCTTCATTCAACCGGACGTTCGAGTGCGCGGCGCCCGCGAGCACAACCTCAAAAATATCGACCTGTCAATACCGCGTGATGCCATGGTGGTGTTCACTGGCGTCTCTGGCTCGGGAAAGTCCTCGCTGGCCTTCGGCACGCTATATGCGGAGTCCCAGCGACGTTACTTGGAATCGGTTGCACCGTATGCCAGGCGCCTCATCGACCAGGCGGGAGTCCCCGAGGTGGACTCCATCACCGGAATGCCGCCCGCCGTGGCATTGCAGCAACAACACGGCGGGCGCAGCACCCGCTCAACGGTCGGAAGCATCACGACGCTCTCCAGCCTGGTTCGCATGCTGTACTCCCGCGCGGTACATATCCGGAGGGGCAGCCGATGCTCTATGCAGAGGACTTCTCGACCAATACTGTCGAGGGTGCTTGCCCAGAATGCCACGGTATCGGCCGGGTCTACGACGTGCCAGAGGACACGATGGTCCCCGATCCGACACTGACGATCCGAGAGCGCGCCATCGCCTCGTACCCCACGGCGTGGCATGGGCACCAACTGAGAGATGTCCTCGTCGGGCTTGGTTACGACGTCGACGTGCCGTGGAAGGACCTCCCGAAGAAAGACCGCGACTGGATCCTCTACACGGATGAAACGCCTTACGTTCCCGTCCACTCACGACTCACCCTTGCTGAAGCGCGTGAAGCCATAGACGCCGGAGTCGAGCCCAGCTATTCCGGAACCTTCGTAGGAGCGCGTCGCTATGTGCTTGACACGTTCGCGAATACGAAGAGCAAGTCGATGAAACGCCGTGTTGCTCAGTTCCTCACATCGGTCCCGTGTCCCGCATGCCATGGCAAACGTTTGAAGCCGGAAGCGCTATCGGTGACATTTGAGCAGCTCGACATCGCCGACTTCTCACAGCTGCCCTTGCATGAAGTCTTGTCTGTCATCGAAGCCGCAGTCGTCGCGGCGGAAAGCGCAACTGACGGTGCCGGTGACGAGTCCCGCTCCTCGGGTGGGGCGGTCGAAAAGCTGGCGGCAACCGTCCGCGTGGGGACCGGACTCGTCGATCGGATCCGTCCGATCATCGATCTCGGCCTGGGCTACCTGTCGTTGGATCGCACGTCCCCGACCCTCTCAGGCGGAGAACTTCAGCGTCTGCGTTTGGCAACCCAGCTGACGTCCGAACTTTTCGGCGTCGTCTACGTGTTGGACGAACCTTCCGCCGGGCTCCATCCGCAAGATGTCAGTGCGCTGTTGGACGTCCTCCAGGGGCTCAAGAAGCGCGGTAACAGCCTCTTCATCGTCGAGCACTCCGTCGACGTGATGCGGCGTGCGGATTGGCTTGTGGACATCGGGCCCGCCGCAGGTGAACGCGGAGGGCGTGTCATCTACAGCGGCCCGACCGAAGGACTGGCTGACGTCGAGGAATCCGCCACCCGAGACTACCTCTTCGGCGGCAACGGGCTCCCCCTTCATGAGCCAAGGAAGCCACACGGGTGGTTGCGTCTCGACAAGATCTCGCGCAACAACCTGCGGAGCATCTCCGTCGAGATCCCGTTGGGTGCACTCACAGCAGTCACAGGTGTGTCGGGGTCAGGCAAATCCAGTCTCGTCAGCCAAGTTCTCCCGACCTTGGTCAGTGAGCATCTCGGACGCCCCATCACAACTGATGAGCCAGTGCCCGACGGCGATGACATGCTGCTTTCCGATGGTTCCCAGGAACTCGAGGGTTCTGTCGCGGGTGACCTCACTGGAGTTCGCCGGGTAGTAACCATCGACCAGAAGCCGATCGGACGCACACCTCGGTCGAATGTCGCAACCTACACCGGCCTGTTTGACCACGTACGTCGCCGATTCGCCGAGACCTCGGAATCTCGTGCACGCGGCTACAAACCCGGGAGATTCTCATTCAACGTCGCCGGCGGCCGTTGCCCGACCTGCGAGGGAGAGGGATCAGTCATGGTTGAGTTGCTCTTTCTCCCTTCCGTGTACACGGAATGCCCGGAATGTCATGGCACCCGCTACCAGTCGAGCACTCTCGAGATCCTCTGGCACGGACGAAACATCGCGGAGATCCTCGCTATGAGCGTTGAGGATGCGCACGAATTCTTCGAGGGAGAGGCCGACATCATGCGCTCCCTGACCGCGCTCCTCGATGTCGGACTCGGTTACCTACGTCTCGGCCAACCCGCAACCGAGCTCTCTGGTGGTGAGGCCCAGCGAGTCAAGCTGGGCAGCGAGCTGCAGCGGGCTCAAAGCGGCGGCACTCTCTACGTACTCGATGAACCAACTTCCGGATTGCACTGCGCCGATACCGACCGGCTCGTAGCTCACCTGCAAACACTCGTGGACGCCGGGAACACCGTGGTCATGGTCGAGCTCGACATGCGAGTCATCGCACAGGCCGATCACGTCATCGATCTCGGGCCCGGCGCTGGGGACGACGGCGGACAGGTCGTCGCGGCCGGCACTCCAGCAGAGGTCGCCGGTTCGTCCACGAGCGCTTCGGCACGTTATCTGGCCACTGCGCTCGAAGAGGCTGCTGCCGTCTCGAGGGTGGACACAGTCGTTGCCTGAGGCAGCTGCGCGTGTAATGACATCTCGCTCCGGTCTGTCGTGACGTCGGTGGCGACGAAGTGGTGGTGGTGTGAGGTGAGTCGGGAAGGACGCAACGATCCCGGCCTCCCGTGCCAGGACGGCGGGATCCGCAGCAGGCGTAGGCGGCGATCGCGATCAGCAGCAGCGGGCACACGTCCGCGGGACTGGTCGTCGCCGCTCGCGGCACCGCACGTCCTGCACCTCCCGTGCCGATCGCGCTGACCGGCGACACGCGGGGAACGACGACGGGCGGCACCTATCTCATATATGGGTTACCGTGGTGGGTATGTCTGATGACTACCTCGCCCGAATCGGCACGACGATCAAGGAGGCGCGTCACCGCGCCGGCCTGTCTCAGGCCGACCTCGCCACCAAGCTCGAGACGAGCCAGAGCGCCGTCGCGCGCATCGAGGCTGGAGGGCAGAACCTCACGCTCGACAACCTCGCCCGGATCAGCGAAGCGCTCGACACCGAGCTCGTCGCGCTGACCCGTACCTCGACCAGTGGCGCCGTCCACCTGCAGATCGAGGGCGGCCGCCGCCTCTCCGGCGCCATCGACGTCAAGACGAGCAAGAATGCCGCCGTCGCGCTGCTGTGCGCCTCGCTGCTCAACAAGGGCACGACGACGCTGCGCAACCTCGCCCGCATCGAGGAGGTCAACCGCATCCTCGAGGTGCTGCACTCCATCGGCGTGCAGGCCCGCTGGCTGCCCGACAGCTCCGACCTCGAGATCATCCCGCCGGAGCGGCTCGACCTCGACGGCATGGACGAGGAGGCCGCCCGCCGCACGCGCACGGTCATCATGTTCCTCGGCCCGCTGCTGCACGAGTTCCCCTCCTTCCGCCTGCCCTACGCCGGCGGCTGCGACCTGGGCACCCGCACCGTCGAGCCGCACATGACCTCGCTGACCCACTTCGGTCTCGACGTCGAGGCGACGCACGGCTGGTACGAGGCCAAGGTGACCGGCCAGGGCACGCAGGACAAGACTTTCGTGCTCACCGAGCGCGGCGACACCGTGACCGAAAATGCGCTCATGGCGGCCGCTCGCCACCCGGGCCGCACGACGATCCGCAATGCCTCGCCCAACTACATGGTCCAGGACCTGTGCTTCTTCCTCGAGAAGCTCGGCGTCCGGGTCGAGGGCATCGGCACGACCACGCTCGTGGTCACCGGCGCGCGCGAGATCGACGTCGACGTCGAGTACTCGCCGAGCGAGGACCCGATCGAGGCGATGAGCCTCATCGCGGCCGCCGTCGTCACGAAGTCGGAGATCACCATCCGCCGCTCCCCCATCGAGTTCCTCGAGATCGAGCTGGCGACCCTCACCGGTATGGGCATGCAGTACTCGCTCTCCGAGGAGTACCTCGCGCACAACGGCCGCACCCGGCTCGTCGACATCACGACCCACCCCGGGCCGCTCAAGGCACCGATCGACAAGATCCACCCGATGCCCTTCCCGGGTCTGAACATCGACAACCTGCCCTTCTTCGCACTCATCGCCAGCTGCGCCGAGGGCACGACGACGATCCACGACTGGGTCTACGACAACCGCGCGATCTACCTGACCGAGCTCAACAAGATCGGTGGCCGGGTCACACTCATGGACCCGCACCGCGTGCTCGTCGAGGGCCCGGTCCGCTGGCGCGCCAACGAGGTCACCTGCCCGCCCGCGCTGCGCCCCGGAGTCGTCGTCCTGCTGGCGATGCTCGCCGCCCCGGGCACGTCCTACCTGCGCAACGTCTACGTCATCAACCGCGGCTACGAGGACCTCGCCGAGCGCCTCAACGCCTTGGGTGCCAGCGTGCACCCCTTCCGCGACATCGGCTGACGCCACCGCGGACGCACCACGACGAAGGGCAGGCCCCCACCGGTGATCCGGTGGGGGCCTCCCCTTCGTCACGGCGCTGGCGCGCCTCCTCAGGGCGGCGCCTTCGCGACGGCGCCTGCGTCAGAAGCTGCCGAAGACCGAGCCCAGCACGATGATCGTGATCAGGGCGAGGACCGGGACGCGATCGCGACGACCGCGATGTCCTTGTAGGACTGGCGGTGGCTCAGGCCGCAGATCGCCAGCAGCGTGATGACCGCGCCGTTGTGCGGCAGGGCGTCGAAGCCGCCGGAGGAGATCGCCGTGACGCGGTGGACGAGCTCGAGCGAGATGCCCTGCTCGACCGCCATCGTCTTGAACTGGTCGCCGAGGGCCTCGAGCGCGATGCTCATGCCGCCGGAGGCGGAGCCGGTGATGCCGGCGAGGACGTTGACCGACAGGGCCAGCGAGATGAGCGGGTTGCTCGAGACACCGAGGACGGCGTCCTTGATCGTGCCGAAGGCCGCGAGCGAGCTGATGACGGCGCCGTAGCCTACCTCGGAGGCGGTGTTGAAGATCGGCAGCAGCGAACCCATGGTGCCCTCGTTGACCGCGTCCTTGACGTCGACGATCCGGGTCCAGTTGGCCGCGAGAACCAGGGCGATCGACGCGACGAGGGCGACGATGATGCCCCAGATGCCGGCGACGTCCTCGATGCCGACGGAGCCGTAGGCCTCCTGCTTGAGGTAGGCGAAGTCCATCGAGGGGAAGATCCAGTTGACGAGCGCGTAGTTGAGCGCGATGACGACGACGATCGGCGCGAAGGCGATCACCCACGGCACGTGCGGACGGTCCATGAGCTGGGCATCGGCCTCGCTCTCCTCGACCTCGACCTTCTCCTTGACGGTGACGGCACCCTCACCGTCGGCGTCGCCGCGCGGCGCGTCGTCGGAGCCGGTGCGGCCACGACCGAAGAAGCCACCCCCGGTGGCGACTGGGGGCTCGTAGACCTCACCCGCGGCCACGAGCTTGCCCGAGCGGTACTGCAGCCAGGCGACACCGCCGACGAACATGATCAGGCCGGCGATGATGCCGAGGCCGGGCGCCGCGAAGGCATTGGTCGAGAAGTAGGGCGAGGGGATGGCGTTCTGGATGGCCGGGGTGCCCGGCAGGGCGGTCATCGTGAAGGTGAAGGAGCCGAGCGCGATGGTCGCCGGGATGAGCCGCTTCGGGATGCCCGACTCCTTGAAGAGGGCCGCGGCGATCGGGAAGACGGCGAAGGCGACGACGAAGAGCGAGACACCCCCGTAGGTGAGGATGCCGCAGGCGAGGGTGATCGCGAGGATCGCGCGCTGCGCACCGATCTTGTCGACGATGAAGTCGGCGATCGCCTTGGCCGAGCCGCTGACGTCCATGAGCTTGCCGAAGATCGCGCCGAGGAGGAAGAGCGGGAAGTACGTGATGGCGTACTTGCCCAGGGCCGGCATGAAGACCTGCGTGTACGTGGCGAGCAAGGGCCCCCCGGACATCAGGGTCGCCAGCAGGGCGAGGATCGGGGCGAGGATCAGCACGTTGATGCCGCGATAGGCCAGATACATCAGCAGGCCGAGCGAGGCGATGATGCCGACAAGTCCGAGGGACATCGGTGTCTCCTACTTTCGGGGGATCAGGGGTGGCGTCGGCGGGGCCGACGCCAGGTGTGGCGCCGTCGATGGTCGCACCGGCCACGAGTCGCGGCGTGGGTGTGTCGCCACACCATTTCACCGATATCACGTGGCGGCGCACCACTTCGCCGGCGTGGTCGGGCTCGTACCTTGCTCGTCATGAGCCAGCAGCCCGAGTCCGCACTCCTCACCGACCTCACCGGTCGTCACGTCCTCGTCACCGGCGCCGCGAGCGGGATCGGCGCCGCCTGCGTCGCGAGCTTCGCTGCCGCGGGGGCGCGCGTCACCGCGGTCGACCTCGACGAAGGGGGTCTGACCTCCCTGGCCGGCGGGCTGCCCGACCTGGCCGTGGAGACCCGGGGCCGTCGCCTCGCCGACCTCGACGGGCTGGCCGACCTGCCCGAGGACGTCGACGTCCTCGTCAACAACGCCGGCATCCAGCACGTCAGCCCGGTCCACGAGTTCCCGGTCGAGAAGTTCGACCTCATCCACAGGTTGATGCTCCAGTCCCCCTTCAGGCTCATCCGATCGGTCCTGCCGCACATGTACGCCCAGGGCTGGGGCCGGATCATCAACGTCTCGAGCGTCCACGGCCTGCGAGCCAGCGCCTACAAGTCGGCCTACGTCTCGGCGAAGCACGGGCTCGAGGGCCTGAGCAAGGTCGTGGCCCTCGAGGGCGCCGCCCACGGCGTGACGAGCAACTGCCTCAACCCCGCCTACGTGCGCACCCCGCTCGTGGAGAAGCAGGTGGCCGACCAGGCCCGCACCCACGGCATCGCCGAGGAGGAGGTCCTCGAGCAGATCATGCTCGGACCGGTCGCGATCAAGCGTCTCGTCGAGGTGGACGAGGTGGCCGCGATGGCGCTCTTCCTCTGCTCCCCCGCCGCCACGAGCATCACGGGGTCCTCGATGCCGGTCGACGGGGGCTGGACCGCACACTGAGCGGCCGCGTACCTAGGATGCAGGCCATGTCGGGCACCGAGGATCACGAGCAGACCGAGCAGGTGGTGCACCTGCTCGAGCTGCTCGCCGCAGACGCCCCGGTGGACCAGCTCGCCGACGCGCCGGCCCCCGAGCGGGCCCGCGACCTCGCCCTGCGCATCGGAGCCACCCGCGAGCTGCACCGGCGACGGGAGTCGGCGCAGTCCTCGCTGCTCGACATCGCCCGCGAGCTGTCGACGGAGAAGGAACCCGAGGTCGTCCTCGAGGCCATCGTGCGGCGGGCCCGCACCCTCATCGGCACCGACCTGGCCTACCTGACGCTCTACGACCCCGAGGCCGGCGACACCTTCATGAAGGTCACCGACGGCTCGGTGTCCGCGGACTTCCAGTCGCTGCGGCTCTCCCTCGGCGACGGCCTCGGCGGGCTCGTCGCCTCGACCCGCAAGCCCTACTGGACGGCCGACTACCCCGCCGACGAGCGCTTCAGCCACACCCACGAGATCGACCACGGGGTCGGCGACGAGGGCATCATCGCCATCTGCGGCACCCCGCTCATCGTCGAGTCCAACTTCGTCGGGGTGCTCTTCGCGGCCAACCGCAGCCCGCGCCCCTTCTCCCGGTCCGAGGTCGTCCTCCTCGGCGACCTCGCGGCCTTCGCCGCCCTGGCCATCGTCCAGACCCGTGCGCTCGCCGACGCGCAGACGGCCTTCGCCGCCCTCACCGAGGCGCACGAGACCGTCCGGCAGCAGGCCACCGGTGTCGCGCGCGCCGCGGCGGCCCACGACCGCTTCGCCTCCGTCGTCGCCTCGAGGGCGGTGGAGGTCGGCGACGTCACCGCGGGCCTCGTCGGACCTGCTCGGCTGGGTGGGCGGTGGTGTCTTGCGACGGCACCT
>NZ_JBNFOF010000054.1:0-16075 GCF_057364645.1 Janibacter sp. CFPM2_SD2 | reverse complement strand
CGGGTCAGCCGGCCCGCCGCAGCAGCACCCGACCCAGCAGGTGCACACGGCCGGCGGGCAGCAGGGTGGCGGCGCGGCCGCGTCGATCCCGCGCACCATCGCGACGGTCGTCTACGCCCTCATCATGATCGTGGTGACGATCGCGGCCCTGCAGATCCTCGGCATCGCCTCGATCTCGCGCCCGGCCGAGCAGATGCTCCAGTCGATCTTCGACGCCGTGCCGGTCATCATCGCCGCGGGCATCATGCTCGCCCTGGGTGTCTTCATCGCCCGCTTCGCCGGTGACATCGTCGAGCAGGTGCTCGACGGCATCGGGGTCGACCGCCAGCTCGCCGAGCTCGACGTGCTGCCGCAGGGCACCAAGGTCGTGCCGATCGTCGCGCGCATCGTGCAGATCGGCATCGTGCTCTTCTTCGCGGTCATGGCGGCCCAGCTGCTCGACTTCCCGCAGATCACGGCCTTCCTCAGCGAGGTCCTCGGCCTCGGCGGCAAGGTGATCTTCGGTGCGGCGATCATCGCGGCCGGCCTCTTCATCGCCAACCTCCTGGCCAAGCTCCTCTCCGGCGCCGGGGCCACGATCGTCAAGTACGCGACGATCGTCCTCTTCGTCGCGATGGGCCTGAAGTACATGGGCATCGCCGACTCGATCATCGAGCTCGGCTTCGGTGCGCTCGTCGTCGGTGGCGCTGCCGCCGCGGCGCTCGCCTTCGGGCTCGGTGGTCGCGACGCGGCCGCCCGCACCCTGGACAAGCTCTCGGCCAAGGCCGAGCAGCAGTCCTCGGCGCAGGGTGACCAGCAGGTCTGACCCACCGCACCACAGCACGAAGGGCGGCACCCCGGCTACCGGGGTGCCGCCCTTCGTCATGGGTCACCGCTCAGGGGCGCAGGATCTCCACGGCCTGCTCGCGCATCTCGACCTTGCGGACCTTGCCCGTGACGGTCATCGGGAAGGCCTCGGTGACGTGGACGTAGCGCGGGATCTTGTAGTGGGCGAGCTTGCCGGTCGCGAAGTCGCGCACCTCGTCGGCGGTGAGCGTGCCGACGCCGTCCTTGAGGACGACCCACGCCATGAGCTCCTCGCCGTAGCGCTCGTCGGGGACACCGATGACCTGCACGTCCGCGACCGACGGGTGGGTGTAGAGGAACTCCTCGACCTCGCGGGGGTAGACGTTCTCGCCCCCGCGGATGACGAGGTCCTTGATCCGGCCGACGATCTCGACGTACCCGGCCTCGTCCATCGTCGCCAAGTCGCCCGTGTGCATCCACCGGGCGCGGTCGATCGCCTCGGCCGTCTTGTCCGGCTCCTCCCAGTAGCCGAGCATGACGCCGTAGCCGCGGGTGCACAGCTCGCCGGTCTCGCCACGGGGCAGGGTCACACCGGTCACCGGGTCGACGACCTTGGACTCGATGTGCGGCATCGAGCGGCCGACCGTCTCCGTGCGCCGGGCGAGGTCGTCGTCGGTGCGGGTCATCGTCGACACCGGTGAGGTCTCGGTCATGCCGTAGCTGATGGCGACCTCGGCCATGTTCATCTCGGCGACGACCCGCTTCATCACCTCGACCGGGCACGTGGAGCCGGCCATGATCCCCGTGCGCAGGGAGCTGAGGTCGTAGTCGGCGAAGTCGGGCAGCCCGAGCTCGGCGATGAACATCGTCGGCACGCCGTAGAGCGAGGTGCAGCGCTCGTCGACGACCGCCTGCAGGGTGGCCGCCGGCTCGAAGGAGGGCGCGGGGATGACCATGCAGGCACCGTGCGAGGTGGCTGCGAGGTTGCCCATGACCATGCCGAAGCAGTGGTAGAAGGGCACCGGGATGCAGATGCGGTCGGCCTCGGTGTAGCGGATCATCTCGCCGACGAAGTAGCCGTTGTTGAGGATGTTGTGGTGGCTGAGGGTGGCGCCCTTGGGGAACCCGGTCGTGCCCGAGGTGTACTGGATGTTGATCGGGTCGTCGGGGGTGAGGGTCGCACCGCGCTCGGTGATGGCCTGGTCCGCGATGTGGCTGCCGCCGGCCACGAGCTCGTCCCACGACGGGTCGCCGATGAAGACGACGTCCCGCAGAGCGGGCAGCCCACCACGCACCTCCTCGACCATGGCGCGGTAGTCGGAGGTCTTGTGCCGCTGGGCGCTCACGAGCATCCGCAGTCCGGACTGCTGCGCCACGTAGGTCAGCTCGTGGGAGCGGTAGGCGGGGTTGATGTTGACGAGGATCGCGCCGATGCGGGCGGTGGCGTACTGGAGCAGCGTCCACTCGGCGCAGTTCGGTGCCCAGATCCCGATGCGCTCGCCGGCGGCGACGCCCTTCGCCAGCAGCCCCTTGGCCAGGGCGTCGACATCGGTGAGCAGCTCGCGATAGGTCCAGCGCCGACCGCTGGGCACGTCGACGAGTGCCTCCCGGCCGCCGTGGGTCGCCACGGTCCGCTCGAGGTTGCCGCCGATCGTGTCCCCGAGCAGGGGCGCGTCCGAGGTGCCGGACGAGTACGAAGGGAGCGCGGGCTGGGTCATGGGTCGAACCTCCGATGGTCGCGTCGTTGCGATGCAGGGGTCAGCCTGCCACCGCAGGGCCTGCGATGCTGGCGACATGACGATCGCCGACCCGAGCATCCGACCCGCGACCGACGACGACTGGCGGCAGATCTTCCCCTTCTGGGCCCGCATCGTGACCGAAGGGCGGACCTATGCCTACCCGGAGGGCCTGACGTCGGCGCAGGCGCACGGGCTGTGGATGGAGCCGGCGCCCGGTCGCACCGTCGTCGCGGAGGTCGGGGGCCGCGTCGTCGGCTCGGCGAAGATGGGCCCCAACCGTCCCGGTCGAGGGGCGCACATCGCGACCGCGTCCTTCATGGTCGATGCCGAGGCCGGGACCAGGGGCGTGGGACGAGCCCTCGGCGAGCACGTCGTCGCGTGGGCTCGCGAAGGGGGCTACGCCGGGATCCAGTTCAACGCCGTCGTCGAGACCAACGAGCGTGCCGTGCGGCTGTGGCGATCGCTCGGCTTCGAGGTCATCGGGACCGTGCCCGGGGCCTTCGACCACCCGGAGCACGGCCCCGTGGGCCTGCACGTGATGTTCCTGGACCTGGGGTAGGACGCCCGCCCCGGTCCCTGAGGACGTCGCGAAGCGACCGTCTCGAAGGGCCGCTCAGTCGGCGTCGCCGACGAGCACCGCCTCGCCCTCGGCGGGGCTGTGGGCCGCGGGGGTCTGCTCGCCCCGGAGGAAGCGCGAGCCGTAGACGAAGATCGCCACACCGACGAAGACCGCGACCGTCGCCATCCAGTAGGGAGCGCTGAGGCCGACCTCCTCACCGAGACGCCCGGCGGCCCACGGCGCGACGGCACCGCCGGAGAAGCGCACGAACGAGTAGGCCGACGAGGCGACCGGACGCTCGACCGGCGCCGAGCCCATGACGGCCTCGGTGATCAGCGTGTTGTTGACGCCGAGGAAGGCGCCGGCGAGGACGACCCCGACGACGAGCGCCGCCTTGGAGTCGACGAGCAGCGCCATCATCGTCAGGTCGAGGCCGAAGAGCGTCAGGGCGCCGATGATCGAGGGGATCGTGCCGAAGCGGCGCTGCAGCCACGGGGCCGTCTTGACCGAGGTGACCGCGAGCAGCACGCCCCAGCCGAAGAAGACCCAGCCCACCTGCGAGGCGGTCATGTCGAGGGGGAAGGGGGTGAAGGCCAGCAGGGTGAAGAAGCCCATGTTGTAGAAGAGCGCGGTCAGGGCGACGGTGAGCAGACCAGGGTGGCGCAGCGCCTTGAGCGGTGCGGCGAGCGAGGTCTTGTGGCCCGACGGGGGAGTGGGCGGCAGGAGGAAGGATGTGACGACCACGGCGATGACCATGAGGACGGCGACTCCGAAGAAGGGCGCCCGCCACGAGATCGAGCCGAGCTGGCCGCCGACGATCGGCCCGACGGCGATGCCCAGGCCGAGAGCGGCCTCGAAGAAGATCACGGCCTGACCGACGCTGCCGGCCGAGGCGACGACGATCGTCGACAGGGCGGTGGCGACGAAGAGCGCATTGCCCAGGCCCCAGCCGGCCCGGAAGCCGACGATGGCACCGATGCTGTCGGAGGCGCCGGCGAGCGCGGAGAAGACGATGATCAGGACGAGGCCCGCGATCAGCGTCCGCTTGGCGCCGATGCGCGAGGAGATGAAGCCGGCGACGAGCATCGCCACGCCCATGATCGCCATGTAGCTCGTGAAGAGGAGCGAGGTCTCGCTGGGCGTTGCGCCCAGCTCGTCGGCGATCGGCTTGAGGATCGGGTCGACGAGGCCGATGCCCATGAAGGCGATGACGCACGCGAAGGCGACGGCCCACACGGCGCGCGGCTGCTTCCACATCGACGGGGTGCTCTCGGCGGGTACTGCTGGGGTTGTCACTGCTGACCTTCCTGCTGGGACGAGCTGGCCTCCATGACCGCGCGCAGCACCGCGACGGCGGTGACGAGGTCCTCGGGGGTCAGGGTGGGGTGCTCCCGGATGGTCCGGGAGACGGTGGTGGCGCTGCGCTCGCGGACGACGGCGAGGGCGCGGCGTCCGTCGTCGGTGAGGGTGACCCTCGTGGCGCGGGCGTCGGACGGGTCGGGCTCCTTGGTCACCCAGCCGCGCTCGACGAGCGTGGTGACGGCTCCGGACATCGTCGGCTGGGTGGTGCGGTCGAGCTCGGCGAGGCGGCCGATGCCCGTGGGCCCGTGCTCGTCGACGAGGGAGAGCACCCGGATGCCCGCGGGGGGAGTGCGGTGGATGTGCTGGCGCGAGGCGCGGACGAGACGGGCGGCATAGGTGACGAGGTCGCTCGCGGTCTGGTCGATGGAGTCGTCGGGCACGTCCCGCTACGTTACATAGGGATCCTATGTATTGCAATCGGGTAGACGAGAGGGCCGCGACACCGGGCGGGTGTCGCGGCCCTCTCGGGTGGCCGGTTCGGTCCTAGACCTGGTCGGCGAGGACCTCCGCGGCGGTCCAGCGCTCGAGGTGGTCGAGCACGTCGTGGCAGACCTCCTCGCGGTCGTAGGCGAAGACGTCGTACCCACCGCCGGTCGGCAGGGCGACCTCGAGGCGCGCCGTGCGGTCATCGGCCTCGATCATCCGGGCGCCGTAGCTCGGCGCCGCGACCTGACGCACCTGGACGGACCAGACGAAGGGGGAGACCCCCTCGCCGACGACGAGCCGGGCGGACCCCGGCCGGTTGGGACCGCCGTCGTTGACCTCGACGGTGGCGGTCCTCCCTTCGTCGGTCATCGCGTCGGCGACCTCCTGCAGGGCCGGGACGACGACGCTCGCCAGGCGCTGGTTGGCGCGCTTGAGGCTCACCGTGCCCAGGGTGTTGGCGACCCGGCGGCGCCAGGAGCCCTGGTGGGCGCCCTCGCGGCCGACGAGGTGCGATGCGAGCGAGAGGCGGGCAGCCGTCGTCTGGGTGCGCTCGGCCTCGAGCGCCCGGTGCAGGCCGATCATCACGAGGACCATGACGATGGCGAAGGGCAGCCCCATGACGATCGTCGCGTACTGCAGCGCGACGATGCCGCCGACGACGAGCATGGCGATCGTCAGCACGCCGGTGGCGCCGGCCCACAGGATCCGCAGCCACGGGCGGGCGTCGGTCTCGCTGTCGGGCAGCTCGGAGCTGAGGTTGGCCATGACGAGGGCGCCGGAGTCGGCGGAGGTGACGTAGAAGAGCAGCCCGACGAAGGTCGACAGCCCCACGAGGAAGAGCGCCCCCGGGTACTGCTGGAGGAGGGCGTAGAAGCCCTGCTCCGGCTGGTTCATCGCCATCTCGCCGAAGGCCGCGTCGCCGTCGGCGATCTGCTTGACCGCGCTGTTGCCGAAGATCGAGACCCACATGACGATGTAGCTGAAGGGGATCGTCAGCGTGCCGAGCATGAACTGCCCGATGGTGCGGCCCTTGGAGATGCGCGCGAGGAACATCCCGACGAAGGACGCCCAGGCGATCCACCAGGCCCAGAAGAAGAGCGTCCACAGGGACATCCACTCGGTCGGGTGGTCGTAGGCCATCGTGTCGAGGGTCATCCCGGGGAACATCGAGACGAAGTCGCCGACATTCATCGTGATGGCGCGCAGCAGGAAGGCGGTCTCGCCGGTGACGAGGATCCACAGGGCGAGGAGGATCGCGAGCAGCACGTTGAGCTGGCTGAGCAGCCGGATGCCCCGGTCGACACCGGTGGTGGCCGACACGGTCGCGGTGGCGACGGCGAGGACGACGAGACCGATCTGGGCGGGGATGCCCTGCGGCACGTCGAACATCACGCCGAGGCCGACGTTGAGCATGACGACGCCGATGCCCAGCGAGGTCGCGACGCCGAAGATCGTGCCGAGGACGGTCGCGATGTCCACCGCGTCGCCGATCGGCCCGCGCACCCGCTTGCCGACGAGCGGGTAGAGCGCCGAGCGCACGGCGAGGGGCAGCTTCTTGCGGTGTGCGAAGTAGCCCAGGGCCACGCCCATGAGCGCGTACATGCCCCAGCCGGTGATGCCGTAGTGGAAGAGGGTCCACACGGTCGCCTCGCGGGCGGCCTCGACGGTCTCGCCCGGCCCCTGCGGGGGAGCGAGGTACTGGCTCGCGGGCTCGGCGACGGCGAAGAACATGACGTCGGTGCCGATGCCGGCCGCGAAGAGCATCGAGGCCCACGCGAAGGTCGAGTACTCGGGACGGTCGTCGTCGTCACCCAGGCGGATGCGGCGGTAGCGCATGCCGACGTAGACGACGAAGACGAGGATCGCGGTGGCCAGCAGGATGTAGAACCAGCCGAACCAGTTGGCGATCCACCCCACGACGCTGCCGAGGGTGGCCTCGGCGTTGGTCGGCGCGATGAGGGCCCAGGCCGCGACGACGACCGTCGCGACGACCGAGACGACGAGGACCGACTTCTTGGCGCGGGGTGCGCTCACCCGGTCCCGGGTCAGCTCGGGATCGACGACCGTGCTCATCAGGCGTCCCCCTTCGACTGCGCATCACGCACTGCCGCAAGGGCGCTGGGGATCTCGGTGCGCGCATCCCAGGCGTCGTTGCGCGGGTCGCCCTGCGGGTAGAGCGGCATGCCCTGCTTGGCCCGGTAGACCGGCGGGTGCTCCGCCGCGAGCGGGGTGTTGCCGGCGATGAGGTCGGCTGCCTTCTCCGCGACCATCATCACGGGGGCGTAGATGTTGCCGTTGGTGATCGTCGGGAAGACCGAGGCGTCGACGACGCGCAGGCCCTCGGTCCCGTGGACCCGCATCGAGCCCGGGTCGACGACCGCCATCTCGTCAGTGCCCATCTTCGCCGAGCACGACGGGTGCAGGGCCGTCTCGGCGTCCTTGGCGACCCAGTCGATGATCTCCTGGTCGGTCTGCACGTCCGGCCCGGGCGAGATCTCGCCACCGTCGAAGGGGGCGAAGGCCGGCTGGGAGAGGATGTGCCGCGCGGCGCGCACGACCTCGACCCACTCACGCCGGTCGCGCTCGGTCGACAGGTAGTTGAAGAGGATGCCCGGCTTGGTCCGCGGGTCGGCGTTCTTGATGTGGACGTGGCCGCGCACGTCGGAGTTCATCGGCCCGATGTGCACCTGGTAGCCGTGCTTGCCCTCGGCAGCCGTGCCGTCGTAGCGCACGGCGATCGGCAGGAAGTGGAACATGAGGTTGGGGTAGGCGACCTCGTCGTTGGTGCGGATGAAGCCGCCACCCTCGAAGTGGTTGGAGGCGCCGACGCCGCGGTTGAGGAAGAGCCACTCGGCGCCGATGTAGGGCGCCTTCCACTTCTTCAGCCACGGCGAGATCGACACCGGCTGCAGGCTCGTGTGCTGCAGGTAGACCTCGAGGTGGTCCTGGAGGTTCTCGCCGACTCCGGGCAGCTCGACGCGGGGCGTGATGCCCGCAGCGCGCAGCACCTCGGGGTCACCGACGCCGGAGAGCTCGAGGAGCTGCGGCGAGTTGAAGGCGCCGCCGCAGAGGATGACCTCGCCGGCCTCGACCGAGTGCCGGCTGCGGCCGGCGCGCACGAAGTCCACGCCGGTCACGCGGGTGCCCTGCCAGCGCAGCCCGGTGACCATGGCCAGCGTGGTCACGTCGAGGTTCTTGCGGTCGCGGACCGGCCGCAGGTAGGAGCGCGAGGCCGACATCCGGCTGCCCTTGTAGACATTGCGGTCGAAGGGGGCGAAGCCCTCCTGGCGATAGCCGTTGACGTCGTCCGTCCGGGCGAAGCCGGCCTGGGTCGTCGCCTCGAAGAAGGCCTGGAAGAGGGGCGAGTCGGCGGGGCCGCGCTCGAGCTTGAGCGGGCCGGCTCCGCCGCGCCAAGCGTCGGCGCCGGCGATCGTCGTCTCCATGCGCTTGAAGTAGGGCAGGCAGTGGGCGTAGTCCCACGCCTCCATGCCGTCGAAGGAGGCCCAGGTGTCGTAGTCACCGGGGTTGCCGCGCTGGAAGATCATGCCGTTGATGCTCGAGCTGCCGCCGAGCACCTTGCCCCGGGCGTGCGGGACCCGACGGCCGCCCATGTGCGGCTCGGGCTCGGTCTCGTAGGCCCAGTCGTAGAGCGGGTTGCCCGAGGGGAACATCAGCGCCGCCGGCATGTGGATCAGCGGGTCGGCGAGGAAGTCCGCCCGCCCGGCCTCGAGGACGAGGACGCTCGTGCCCTCGTCGGCGCTCAGGCGGTTGGCGAGGGCGGATCCTGCGGACCCACCTCCGACGATGACGTAGTCGTAGCGATCTCTCATGCGTCCTCTCCCTCGGTCGTGGCGTCGTCGAACCACCCGGCGCGGGCCGGGCGGGTGTTGTGCCAGATGTGCTTGGTCTCCTGGTACTCGTGCAGGCCGGCGAGCCCGAGCTCACGCCCGATGCCGGACTGCTTCATGCCGCCCCACTCCGCCGCGGGGACGTAGGGGTGGAAGTCGTTGATCCAGATGGTCCCGTGGCGCAGTCGGCGGGCGACGCGCTCGGCGCGCCCCGCATCCTGGGTCCACACGGCACCGGCCAGGCCGTAGATCGTGTCGTTCGCGATGGCCACCGCGGCGTCCTCCGCCGCCTCGCGGGTCTCGCCGGCGAAGGTCTCGACGGTCAGGACCGGCCCGAAGGACTCGTCCTGGACGCACGACATCTCGCTCGTGCACCCGTCGAGGATCGTGGGCGGGTAGTAGCTGCCGCCCGCGAGGTCGCCACCGGGGCGCTCGCCGCCGCAGCGCAGCACCGCGCCCTCGGCCAGACCCGCGGCGACGTAGGCCTCGACCTTGTCCCGGTGGGCGTCGCTGATGAGCGGGCCGGTCTCGGCGCGCTCGTCGAAGGGGCCGCCGAGACGGATCGCCCGGGCGCGGCGGACCAGCTCGTCGACGACCTCGTCGTGCACCGACTCCTCGACGACGAGGCGCGAGCCCGCGGAGCAGACCTGGCCGGAGTCGAGGAAGATCGCGGTGAGCGCGTTGTCGATCGCGGCGTCGAGGTCGGCGTCGGCGAAGATGACGTTGGGGTTCTTGCCGCCGAGCTCGAGGGCGATCTTCTTCACCGTCGGGGCAGCCGCCGCCATGATCGTGCGGCCGGTGTGCAGGCCGCCGGTGAAGGAGACGAGGTCGACCTCGGGGGCCTCGGTCATCGCGGCGCCCACGGTGGCGCCCGGCCCGAGCACGAGGTTGGCGACGCCGTCGGGCAGGCCGAGCTCGGCGAGGGTGCGCACGAGCCAGATCGAGGTCTGCGGGGTCAGCTCGCTCGGCTTGAGGACGAAGGTGTTGCCCGCGGCCAGCGCCGGGGCGACCTTCCACGCCGTCTGCAGCAGCGGGAAGTTCCACGGGGTGATGAGCGCGCACACGCCGACGGGCTCGCTCACGACACGGGAGGAGACGTCGGGCATGCCGGGGTCGACGACCCGGCCGGCCTCGGCCTGGGCCAGGCCGGCGAAGTGCCGGAAGACCGCGACGATGTCCTGCATGTCGATGCGCGTCTCGACCATCCGCTTGCCGGTGTCGAGGGCCTCGAGACGCGCGACCTCCTCGAGCTCGCTCTCGAGTCGATCGGCGAGGCGGTGCAGGAGGGCGGCCCGCTCGGGCGCCGGGGTGCTCGGCCACGGGCCGGAGTCGAAGGCTTGTCGGGCGGCGCGAACGGCCTCGAGGGCGTCGGCGGCACCCCCTTCGTCGACCGTCGCGACGACGGATCCGTCGGCGGGGCAGGTGATCTCACGGGTCTCTCCGGACGCGGCGGTCCGCCACTGCCCGTTGATGTGCAAGGTCGTCATCGGTGGCTCCCTGTCGGTGGCGTGGGTCGGCACCGACCGTAACGCACGTTTCAGTTCCATGTGAAACGCGCGTTACGGTTAGGCTGGCGACATGGCCACCACGGAGCGCCGTCGTCCGGCGCGGGAGCGGCTGCTCACCGCAGCCGACGAGCTGATGTTCGTCGAGGGTGTCGTGCTGACGCCCGTCGACGTCATCCTGCGACGTGCCGGCGCCTCGCCCGCCACGCTCTACGCCAACTTCGGCAACAAGGACGGGCTCATCGCCGCGGCGCTCGAGCGAAGGCTCGGGGAGTGGACCGAGGTCTGGGACGCGGCGCTCGCCGCCGCCGCCACGCCCACCGACCGGCTGCTCGCGATCTTCCCGGCGCTGCGGACCTACCAGCGCGAGCGGCTCGACGAGCGGTGGTGCGCCTTCAGCGGGACGGCCGCCGCGACGGGCAACCCGGCACCCGCGGTCGCCGAGATGCTCACGGCTGAGGACACCCTCCTGCACGAGCGGATCGAGGCGCTCGCCGCCGAGGTCGTGCCGGGGGAGCGTGGCGTGCGACTGGCCGACGAGGTCGTCGTCGCCTACCTCGGCGCCATCACCGGCATGCTCCGCGGCGACCAGGAGCGGGCCATCGCCGCCGGCGAGCGCACCGCCGCGCACCTCGTCGAGGTCGCCCTCGCCGAGGTCTGACCGTCAGGGTCGGCGCCACACGCTGACGTGGGACTCGCTGTCGGGGCCGAAGGGGGTCCCGCTCCAGTCCTCGTGGCGGGACTCGAGCTCCAGGCCCGCACAACGCGCCATGAGGTCGAGCTCGCTGGGCCAGACGTAGCGGTAGTTGTGGGTGCCCCGGCGATAGCTGCCGTCGGCCTGCCGAGTCAGGTGGTGCGAGGTCGCCTGCTGGGTCACCGGGTCGAAGGTGTCGAACCCGACGTGGCCGTCGGACACGTCGAAGGGGACCGCCACCTGGCCCGGGACGAGCCGACGCAGGGGAGGGAGGCCGACCTCCACGACGAACCGCCCGCCGGGGCGGAGGTGACGGGCAGCGTTGCGGAAGCACTCGACCTGCTCGTCCTGCGTCCGCAGGTTGCCGATGGTGTTGAAGACGAGGAAGACCAGGCTGAACTCACCGTCGACCCGTGTCGTCGCCATGTCGCCGACGACCACGGGCAGCTGTGCCTCCGAGACCTTGGTCCGCAGGACGTCGACCATCGGGGCGGACAGCTCGATCCCGGTGACCGGGACCCCCTTCGCCAGCAGGGGGACGGCGACGCGACCGGTACCGATCGCGAGCTCGAGCACGGGCCCGCCACCCGCGAGCTCGGCGAGCGCGTCCACCACGGGATCAAGCACCTCCGGCGCGGACATCCCGGTGCCCGCCGGGTCGTCGTAGCGCTGCGCCTGCTCGGCCGTCCACACGTCGCTGCTCGTCATCGCACCAGCACAGCAGGGCGAGGTCGCGGGCCGCCACCGGATTTCGACGACGTCGTCGGGACGATCTGGTTGGATCACAGGTGGCCCACCCCACCCCCTTCGTCTGGAGCTCGCATGCCGCACGCCGCCGACAGCCACGACCTCATCCGGGTGCAGGGAGCGAGGGAGAACAACCTCAAGGACGTGAGCGTCGACCTGCCCAAGCGGCGGCTGACGGTCTTCACCGGGGTCTCGGGCTCGGGCAAGAGCTCGCTCGTCTTCGGGACGATCGCCTCGGAGTCGCGCCGGCTCATCGACGAGACCTACAGCGCCTTCCTCCAGGGCTTCATGCCCTCGCTGGCACGGCCCGACGTCGACCACCTCGAGGGCCTGACGACGGCGATCATCGTCGACCAGGAGCGCATGGGGGCCAACCCGCGTTCGACCGTCGGCACGGCGACCGATGCCAATGCGATGTTGCGCATCCTCTACTCGCGCCTGGGCCAGCCGCACGTCGGGCCGCCGACGGCCTTCTCCTTCAACGTCCCCACGCGCAAGGCGAGCGGGTCGATGACGACGGACAAGGGCACCCACACCGAGCGCAAGACGGTCAAGCAGCAGGTCTACCTCGGCGGCATGTGCCCGCGCTGCGAGGGCATGGGGCAGGTGAGCGACATCGACCTCACCGCCCTCTACGACGACACCAAGACGCTCGAGGACGGCGCACTGACCGTCCCCGGCTACTCGATGGACGGCTGGTACGGCCGCCTCTTCGCCGGCATGGGCCTGCCGATGGACAAGCCGATCAAGGACTTCACGAAGAAGCAGCTCGAGACGATGCTGTGGAGCGACCCGACGAAGATCAAGGTCGAAGGGGTCAACCTCACCTTCGAGGGGATCATCCCCAAGATCCAGAAGTCGATGCTCAGCAAGGACCCCGAGGCGATGCAGCCGCACGTGCGCCGCTTCGTCGAGCGGGCCGTGACCTTCCAGACCTGCCCCGAGTGCGAGGGCACCCGCCTCACCCCCGAGGCCCGCGCGTCGAAGATCAAGGGCAAGAGCATCGCCGACCTGTGCTCGATGCAGATCAACGACCTGGCCGCCTGGGTGCGCGAGCTCGACGAGCCGGGCTTCGAGCCGCTGCTCGCCGGCCTGCAACACCTGCTCGACTCCTTCACCGAGATCGGCCTGGGCTACCTCTCCCTGGACCGCCCCGCCGGCACCCTGTCCGGAGGAGAGGCCCAGCGGGCGAAGATGATCCGTCACCTCGGGTCCTCGCTCACCGACGTCACCTATGTCTTCGACGAGCCGACGATCGGGCTGCACCCCCACGACATCGACCGGATGAACGACCTGCTCCTGCGCCTGCGCGACAAGGGCAACACCGTACTCGTCGTCGAGCACAAGCCGGAGACGATCGCCATCGCCGACCACGCCGTCGACCTCGGCCCCATGGCGGGGTCGAAGGGGGGAGAGATCGTCTTCGAGGGGACCGTCGAGGAGCTGCGGGCCAGCGACACCCTCACCGGGCGCCACCTCGACCACCGCGTCGCGCTCAAGGACGAGGTCCGCTCCGCCGCAGGGGCGCTCGAGATCCGTGGCGCCAGCACGCACAACCTTCAGGACGTCGACGTCGATGTCCCCACCGGGGTCCTCGTCGCGGTGACGGGCGTCGCCGGGTCGGGCAAGAGCTCGCTCATCCACTCCGGTCTCGACCACCGTGACGAGGTCGTCGTCGTCGACCAGTCGGCGATCAAGGGCTCGCGGCGCAGCAACCCCGCGACCTACACCGGCCTGCTCGAGCCGGTCCGCAAGGCCTTCGCCAAGGCCAACGGCGTCAAGCCCGCGCTCTTCAGCTCCAACTCCGAGGGCGCCTGCCCGACGTGCAACGGCGCCGGCGTGATCTTCACCGAGCTCGGCGTCATGGCCACCGTCGAGGCGACGTGCGAGGACTGCGAGGGGCGCCGCTTCCAGGAGGCGGTCCTCGAGTACGAGCTCGCCGGCAAGAACATCGCCGACGTGCTCGAGATGTCGATGAGCGAGGCAGAAGTCTTCTTCGCCAAGGAGGGCCCGGCGTCCCTGCCGGCCGCGCACAAGATCCTCACCCGCCTGGTCGACGTCGGTCTGGGCTACCTCACCCTCGGCCAGCCGCTGACGGCGCTGTCCGGCGGCGAGCGCCAGCGCCTCAAGCTCGCGGTGCACATGGGGGACAAGGGCGAGGTCTACGTCCTCGACGAGCCGACGACCGGCCTGCACCTCGCCGACGTCGACAACCTGCTCGCCCTGCTCGACCGCCTCGTCGACTCGGGCAGGTCGGTCATCGTCATCGAGCACCACCAGGCGGTCATGGCGCACGCCGACTGGATCATCGACCTCGGTCCCGGTGCCGGCCACGAGGGTGGTCGGGTCGTCTTCGAGGGCACGCCGGCCGATCTCGTGGCGAAGGGGGAGACCCTCACCGCCACGCACCTGGCGGCCTACGTGGGTCACGAGAGTTAGGATCGCCTCACCTTCAGTGCCGGCCGGTGGCGCTGGGAGCGAGGAGGTGAGGCATGACGACGACCGCGACGCGACTCGAGTTCGCACGCGAGGCGACACGGACGCCCCCCTCGCTCGGCCGACGGGCGATCTCCCTCCTCGTCCTCGGCGCACTGCTCGTCGGGGTCGCGCTCGTCTCGCTCTTCGTCGGCAGCGGCGACATCCCGGTCGGCGAGGCGTGGCGGGCCCTGTGGCACGACGACGGCAGCACCAATGCCGAGATCATCCGAGGGTCGCGACTTCCGCGCACCCTGCTCGGCGTCGCCGTCGGCGCCGCGATGGGCGTCGCCGGCGCGCTCATGCAGGCGATCACCCGCAACCCGCTCGCCGACCCCGGGCTCCTCGGCGTCAACGCCGGGGCCTACTTCGCCATGGTCGTCGGCTTCTCCCTCGTCGGCGCCACGTCGACCGCCGGCAGCATCCCCTTCGCCATGGGCGGAGCCCTCGTCGCCGCGACGCTCGTGCACGTCGTCGGCTCCCGGGGCAGGGGAGGGGCCAGCCCGGCGAAGCTCGTGCTCACCGGCGTGGCCGTCAGCTGTGTCTTCACCGGGGTGGCCTTCGGCATGACGATGGTCGACCCCAAGGCCTTCGACGCCATCCGCGGGTGGCAGGTGGGCTCGCTCGACAAGGACCACGCCTTCGACCTGCTGACCGTCACGTCGCCGTGGATCGCCGGTGGGCTGGTCGTCGCGCTCCTGCTGTCGACCCAGCTCAACGCCCTGGCCCTCGGCGACGACCGGGCACGCTCCCTGGGTGTCCCGGTGACCGCGGTCCGCACGATCGGCTTCCTCGGCCTGACCGTGCTCTGCGGCGCGGGGACGGCTGCCGTCGGGCCGATCTCCTTCCTCGGCCTGATGATCCCGCACGCCGTGCGCACGCTCGTCGGTCCCGACCAGCGGTGGCTTCTGTCGGCCTCGGCGCTGGCGGCACCCGTGCTCTTCCTCGCCGCCGACGTCGTCGGCCGGGTCCTGCTCGTCACCGAGCTGCCGGTGGGCATGATGACGGCCTTCATCGGGGCGCCCGTGCTCATCCACCTCGTCCGATCGCGCGGGGCGAGCGAGCTGTGAGCACGCCGGCCCAGATCTGGCCGCGCCGGGTCCGCGTGCTGCGCACGCGCTCGGGGCGCACGAGCCTGCGCGTGGACCTGCGCACGAGCCTCACGACGCTCGCCCTGACCCTCCTCGCGCTCGTCGTGGCCGTCTGGTCGCTCGGAGTCGGCTCCACGCCGGGGTCCGACCTGCCGCTCGACCGCGTCGTCGGGGCCTTCACGGGCACCGAGTCGGAGGTGGTGCGGCGCATCGTCGTCGAGGGCCGCCTGCCCCGGGTGCTCGTCGCGCTGCTGGGCGGCGCGGCCCTGGCGCTCGGCGGCGCCATCCTCCAGACGCTGACCCGCAACCCCCTCGGCAGCCCCGACATCATCGGCTTCACCAGCGGCGCCAACACCGGCGCCCTCGTCGCCATGCTCGTGCTCGGCACCGGCTATGCCGGGGCGACGGTCGGCTCGCTCGTCGGGGGTCTGCTCACGGGTGCGGTGATCTACCTCCTCGCCTTCAAGGACGGCGTGCACGGCACCCGCCTGATCGTCATCGGCATCGGCGTGAGCGCGATGCTCGTGGCCTTCAACGGATTCCTCCTCGTGCGGGCCCGGGTCGAGAATGCCGCGGCCGCCGCGGCCTGGGGTCAGGGCATCTTCGACCAGTTGCGCTTCGTCGACGTCATCGCCGTGGGCGCCGCGCTGGCGGTCCTGCTGCCGGCGCTCGCAGCACTGACCCCGAGCCTGCGGATGTTCGAGCTGGGGGAGGCCGCCGCCCGGAGCAAAGGGGCGTCGACACCACCCCGCGACCAGCTCCTCCTGCTCGTCGTCGCCGTCGCGCTCGTCGCCGCGGTGACGCCGTGGCCGGGCCGGTCGCTTCGTCGCGCTCATCGGCCCC
>NZ_JBNFOF010000053.1:0-16097 GCF_057364645.1 Janibacter sp. CFPM2_SD2 | reverse complement strand
GGGGGTCGCGCGAGAGCATGTCGGCGAGGACCGGCTCGAGCGCGCCGGCGCGCTCGGGGCGGCGCGGGGGCCGCGAGGAGATGCTGCGCAGGGTCGCCAGGGCATTGCCCTGCGAGGGGTAGGCGTCCTGGCCCTCGACGGCGAAGTAGATCGTCGCGCCGAGCGCCCAGACATCCGCGGACTCGCCACCTCGCCGCCCACGGCGACCTCGGGGGCCATGTAGCTCGGGGTGCCCGTCACGAGACCGGTCTGGGTCAGCTGGTCGTCGGTGCCGGCCCGGGCGATGCCGAAGTCGCCGAGCTTGGGCCGGCCCCCGCCGATGAGGACATTTGGCCGGCTTGACGTCGCGGTGGACGATGCCCGCCCGGTGCGCCGCCGCGAGCGCGCCCGCGAGCTGCGCACCGAGGTCCGCCGCTCCCTTCGGCGTCATCGGGCCGCGCTCGCGCACCGCCGACGAGAGGGTCGGGCCGGCGACGTACTCCATGACCAGCCACGGCGTGCCGTCGTGCTCGGTGACGTCGTAGACGGCGACGACATTGGGGTGGTTGAGCGCGGCCGCGGCCCGTGCCTCGCGCATGGCGCGACGGGTCTCCCCTTCGCTCTCGCCGGGGAAGTCACCGATCTGCTTGACCGCCACCCGGCGGCCGAGGACGGTGTCGCGAGCCAGCCACACGGTGCCCATGCCCCCGCGGCCGATCGGTCGCAGGCGCTCGTAGCGGCCACCGATGAGCTCGGGCGTTGTGTCGTCAGTCATGTCCGGGCCAGCGTAGACGGCCGGGCCCGGCTACCGGGACGTAGACTGCCGACCCAGGGCACTCGCCCAGTCCAGACACCTCAGATCCAGGGGGATCCACGCATGTCCTACCCAGCCCCGCCTCCGCCCGGTGGCGCCGGTGGCCCCAACCCCTACCAGGCGCCGTACGGCAGCGCGCCCCAGGGCATCCCGCCGAAGAAGCAGGACAACACCCTGTGGTGGGTCCTCGGCATCATCGCCGCGGTCGTCATCCTGTGCTGCTGCTCGGTCGGCGGGTTCTTCCTCTTCGTGGCCAACGAGGCCAGCGACCAGGTCTCGAGCTACAGCTCGTCGGCCAACTCGTCGAAGAATGCCGACGCAGCCGGCGCGAGCACCGTCTCCGAGGGCGGCTCGATCACCGTCGACGGCGCCGCCGTCCAGAGCGGGTGGTCGATCGACTCGACCGGCGACGTGGTGAACCTGAGCGTCAGCAACACGAGCGGCACGGCCGACTCCTTCTACCTGACCTTCTACCTGATGGAGGACGGCAACGTCCTCGACGACGTCACGTGCAACACGTCCTACCTCGAGCCCGGCGAGACGGACAGCAACGTCACCTGCATCGGCGCGGTCTTCGACGTCGACGACCGCGACGAGATCCGGGTCTCCGAGGGCCTCTGACCCAGCCCTCCCGCACGGTCCTGAGTCCGCATCTCCCTGGGGAGATGCGGACTCAGGACATGTCGAGGGTCGTGAGCAGCTCGTCGACGGCGGCATAGGGGTCGCTGCTGCCGTCGACGACGCGCTCGGCGAGCGACTGCAGCAGCCCACCCGAGCCGAGGTCGCCCATCCGGGCGCGCAGTCGCGCGATGGCCAGGGCCGTGATCTCGTCCCGGGCGCGGGCGGTGCGCCGCCGACGCAGGGTGCCGCTCGAGGCGAGATGCTGCAGGTGGTCGGTGACGGCCGCGACGACGTCGTCGACGCCGTCGCCGTTCATCGCGGAGGCGCGCACGACCCGGCGGCGCCAGCCGCCGGGGGCGGTCCCCTCGCCCAGCTGGATCATGTGCCGCAGGTCGCGGACGGTCGCGTCGGCGCCCTCGCGGTCGGCCTTGTTGACGACGAAGACGTCACCGATCTCGAGGATGCCGGCCTTGGCCGCCTGGATCCCGTCGCCCATGCCGGGCGCGAGGAGCACGAGCGTCGTGTCGGCGGCGCCGGCGATCTCGACCTCCGACTGGCCGACGCCGACCGTCTCGACGAGCACGGTGTCGAAGCCGGCAGCGTCGAGGACCCGCACGGCCTGCGGCGTCGAGACCGACAGCCCGCCGAGGTGCCCGCGGCTGGCGAGCGAGCGGATCCACACGCCCGGGTCGCTCGCCGAGTCGGTCATCCGGATGCGGTCGCCGAGCAGCGCACCGCCGCTGAAGGGTGAGGACGGGTCGACGGCCAGCACCGCGACCCGCTGACCCTGCTCGCGCAGGGCCCGCACCAAGGCATTGGTCGTCGTCGACTTGCCGACGCCAGGGGCCCCGGTGATGCCCACGACGTGCGCCCGGCCGGTGTGCGGCGCGAGCAGCCGCATGACCTCGGGCAGGTCCGGGTGCTGGTCGTCGACGAGCGAGACCAGGCGCCCGATGGCACGGGACTCCCGCCCTGGCCTCCTCGACCAGGACGGGACGTCGACGCTGCGGCTCAAGCTCAGGCGCTCGGCACGCGGATGATCAGCGCGTCACCCTGACCGCCACCACCGCACAGGGCGGCGGCACCGACGCCGCCACCGCGGCGCTTGAGCTCGTGGGCGAGCGCGAGGGTGATGCGGGCGCCGGACATGCCGAGCGGGTGACCCATGGCGATCGCGCCGCCGTTGGGGTTGACCTGCTCGTCCGCGAGGCCGAGCTGCTTGGCCGAGGCCAGGCCGACGGCCGCGAAGGCCTCGTTGATCTCGACGACGTCGAGGTCGGAGACGGCGATGCCCTCCTTGGCCACGGCGGCCTCGATGGCATTGGCCGGCTGGGCCTGCAGGGTCGAGTCGGGGCCGGCGACGACGCCGTGGGCGCCGATCTCGGCGAGCCAGGTCAGGCCCAGCTCCTCGGCCTTGGCCTTGCTCATGACGACGACCGCGGCGGCACCGTCGGAGATCTGCGAGGCGGAGCCGGCGGTGATGGTGCCGTCCTTGGCGAAGGCGGGACGCAGCTTGCCGAGGGACTCGGCGGTCGTGTCGGCGCGCACGCCCTCGTCGGTCGCGAAGACGACCGGGTCGCCTTGCGCTGCGGGATCTCGACCGGGACGACCTCGTCGGCGAACTTGCCGTCCGCCCAGGCCTTGGCGGCCTTCTGGTGGCTCGCGGCGGCGAAGGCGTCCTGCTCCTCGCGGGTGAAGTCCGAGTTCTCGGCGTTCTTGGCCTCGGTGAGCGCGCCCATCGCCTGGTTGGTGATGACGTCGTGGAGACCGTCGTAGGCCATCGAGTCCTTGAGCGTGGCGTCGCCGTACTTGATGCCGTCGCGGCTCTTGGGCAGCAGGTGCGGGGCGTTGGTCATCGACTCCTGGCCACCGGCGACGACGATGTCGAACTCGCCGGCGCGGATGAGCTGGTCGGCGAGCGCGATGGCGTCGATGCCGGACAGGCAGACCTTGTTGACGGTCAGGGCCGGGACGTTCTTGGGGATGCCGCCCTTGATCGCCGCCTGACGGGCGGGGATCTGGCCCTCGCCCGCGGTGAGCACCTGGCCCATGATCACGTAGTCGACGTCCTCGCCCTTGACCCCGGCCTTGTCGAGCGCGCCCTTGATGGCGAAGCCGCCGAGGTCGGAGCCGGAGAAGCCCTTGAGCGAGCCGCTCATGCGGCCCATCGGGGTGCGGGCCCCGGCGACGATGACGGACACGGGACGATCGGACATGTAAAAGCCTCCAACATGTGTGGTCCCACGGGCACCGGTCCCGGGCCGCGGCTTGCGCTCACCCTAGCGACGAGGACGAAGGGAGGGCAGGCCCCACCCGGGTGGGGCCCGCCACACACGCGCCGGCACGACGGGCCGCGTCGGGGCCCGACCACGCACCACCTGCGGGTGGGACAGACCACAGCCGAAGGGGGCGCGGCGCCCCCCTTCGGCTCTCTAGAGTGCGAACATGACTGATCTCTTCACCGCCATCGACCACGTCGGTGTGGCCGTTCCCGACCTCGACGAGGCCATCGCCTTCTACCGCGACTCCTACGGCATGGAGCTCGCCCACGAGGAGACCAACGAGGAGCAGGGCGTGCGCGAGGCGATGATGCGCGTCGGCGACTCCGGCTCGTGCATCCAGCTCCTGGCGCCCCTCTCCCCCGAGTCGACGATCGCGAAGTTCCTCGACCGCAACGGCCAGGGCATCCAGCAGCTCGCCTACCGCGTCGAGGACATCGACGCCGTGTGCACGACGCTCCGCGAGCGCGGCCTGCGCCTGCTCTACGACACCCCGAAGCGCGGCACGAGCAACTCGCGCGTCAACTTCATCCACCCCAAGGACGCCCGCGGCATCCTCGTCGAGCTCGTCGAGCCGGCCGCCGACGGCGGTCACTGACACTCCGCAGCAGCACGCGAAGGGGGTGGCGCACCGATCGGTGCGCCGCCCCCTTCGTCGTGTGAGAGGGAGGTCACGAGCCGGGGTCCTGCGTCGGATCGTCGGACGGGACACGATGTCTCCGATGCGGTCCGCACCCCGGTGCGCACCGTCCCACAGCGATGTGTGAACTGGGTCATGAGTGCCGCCCCCACGGCGCCATGACGACCTAAGTTGCACGCAGACGCATCACCCCGACACCCCGACGAGGCCGAGGAGCCCCCTTCATGGCAATCGACCAGATCCGCGACGCGATCCTCTCCGGTGACCGCAGCGAAGAGACCTACGCCAACCTCCCCCTGCCGGACACCTACCGCGCGACGACCGTCCACAAGGACGAGGTCGAGATGTTCAAGGGTCTGCAGAGCCGCGACAAGGACCCGCGCAAGTCGCTGCACATCGACGACGTGCCGATCCCCGAGCTCGCCCCCGACGAGGCGCTCGTCGCCGTCATGGCCAGCGCGATCAACTTCAACACCGTGTGGACCTCGATCTTCGAGCCGGTCTCGACCTTCGGCTTCCTCGAGCGCTACGGCCGGCTCAACAAGTACTCCAAGCGTCACGACCTGCCGTACCACATCGTCGGCTCCGACCTCTCCGGCGTGGTCCTGCGCACCGGCGGCCACGTCTCGAAGTGGAAGCCCGGCCAGGAGGTCGTCGCCCACTGCCTGTCCGTCGAGCTCGAGGACGCCGACGGCCACGACGACACGATGATGGACCCGCAGCAGCGCATCTGGGGCTTCGAGACCAACTTCGGTGGCCTCGCCGAGCTGGCCATCGTCAAGGCCAACCAGCTCATGCCCAAGCCGCAGCACCTCACCTGGGAGGAGTCCGCCTCCCCCGGTCTGGTCAACTCCACCGCCTACCGCCAGCTGATCTCCAAGAACGGCGCCGCCCTCAAGCTCGGCGACCGCGTCCTCATCTGGGGCGCCTCGGGTGGCCTCGGCTCCTACGCCACGCAGATGGCCCTGGCCGCCGGCGCGACCCCGATCTGCGTCGTCTCCTCCCCCGAGAAGGCCCAGATCTGCCGCGACATGGGTGCTGAGCTGATCATCGACCGCAACGCCGAGGGCTACAAGTTCTGGAACGACGACAACACCGAGCAGAACCCCAAGGAGTGGCAGCGCCTCGGCAAGAAGATCCGTGAGCTCACGGGTGGCCACGACGTCGACGTCGTCTTCGAGCACCCGGGCCGCGAGACCTTCGGCGCCTCGGTCTACGTCACCCGCAAGGGCGGCAAGATCGTCACCTGCGCCTCGACCTCGGGCTACATGCACGAGTACGACAACCGCTACCTGTGGATGAACCTCAAGAGCATCATCTCCAGCCACTTCGCGAACTACCGCGAGTCGTGGGAGGCCAACGAGCTCATCAACCGCGGTCTCGTCCACCCGACCCTGAGCAAGACCTACAAGCTCGAGGAGGTCGGTCAGGCGACGCTCGACGTGCACCACAACAAGCACCAGGGCAAGGTCGGCGTCCTCGCCCTCTCCCCCGAGCCTGGCCTCGGCGTCACCGACCCCGAGAAGCGCGCCAAGTTCGAGAAGCAGATCAACCGCTTCCAGGCGGTCTGACCGCACCAGCACCACACGAAGGGGGCTGCACCGGATCACCGGTGCGGCCCCCTTCGTCATGCCGTGAGGCGCGCCTGTGGTCGAGCGAAGGGGGCGGACGGCGAGAGGGTCGGCGCAGCGTCAAGCCGACGTCGAGAACGACAACGGGACGACACGACGACGAAGGACGTCGGCAGCGCGTCGACCCTCCTCGCCCGGAGCGGCCCCCTGCCTCGGGCTGCGCGGCGCTCCTCAGGCGAGGCTGACCGAGGTGTCCAGCTCCGTGACGGCTGCGGCGAACTGGCTGCGGTACAGGCGCGCGTAGGCGCCGTCGGCGGCGAGCAGGCTCTCGTGCGTGCCCTGCTCGGCGATGTGCCCGTCCTCCATGACGACGATGAGGTCCGCGTCGCGGATCGTCGACAGCCGGTGCGCGATGACGAAGCTCGTCCGGTCGCCCCGCAACGCCGCCATCGCCTGCTGCACGAGACGCTCGGTGCGGGTGTCGACCGAGCTCGTCGCCTCGTCGAGGATGAGCAGGCTCGGGTCGGCGAGGAAGGCGCGGGCGATGGTCACCAGCTGCTTCTCGCCGGCGGAGATGTTGCCGCCCTCGTCGTCGAGGTGGGTGTCGTACCCGTCGGGCAGCGAGTGGACGAAGCGGTCGACGTAGGTCGCCTCCGCTGCCGCACGGACCTCCTCACGCGTCGCGCCCGGCGCCCGTAGGCGATGTTGTCGCCGATCGTCCCGCTGAAGAGCCAGGTGTCCTGCAGGACCATGCCGGTGCGCGAGCGCAGCTCGGCCCGCGACATCGTCGTGATGTCGACACCGTCGATGGTGATCCGGCCGGAGTCCAGCTCGTAGAAGCGCATGATGAGGTTGACGAGCGTCGTCTTCCCGGCGCCGGTCGGACCGACGATCGCGACCGTCTGTCCCGGCTCGCCGACGAGGTCGAGCCCCTCGATGAGGGGCTTCGCCGGGTCGTAGCGGAAGCTGACGTCCTCGAAGGCCACCCGCCCGTGCCCCTCGCCGCGCGCCGCCGGCACGGCCGGGTCCTCGAGCTGCTCCTGCGCGTCGAGCACCTCGAAGACCCGCTCGGCCGAGGCGACCCCCGACTGCATGAGGTTGGCCATCGACGCCACCTGGGTGAGGGGCTGGGTGAACTGCCGCGAGTACTGGATGAAGGCCTGCACGTCACCGAGAGTCATCGTGCCGGAGGCGACCCGCAGGCCACCGATGACGGCGATGACGACGTAGTTGAGGTTCCCGACGAACATCATCGCCGGCATGATGATGCCGCTGACGAACTGCGCGCCGAAGCCCGCGGACCGCAGCTGCTCGTTGCGCTCGGCGAAGGCCGCGTCGACCTCCGCCTGCCGCCCGTAGACCTTGACGAGCGAGTGGCCCGTGTAGGTCTCCTCGATGACCGAGCTGAGCTCGCCGGTGGACGTCCACTGCTGGATGAAGTGCCGCTGGCTGCGCTTGCCGATCGCGCCGGTGAGCACGATCGAGATCGGGATCGTCACGAGCGCGATGAGCGAGAGCAGCGGCGAGATCCACACCATCATCGAGACCATCGCGACGACGGTGATGAGGCTCGTCAGCAGCTGGCTGAGGGTCTGCTGCAGCGACTGCGCGACGTTGTCGATGTCGTTGGTCACCCGGCTGAGCACCTCGCCGCGCGGCTGCTTGTCGAAGTACGGCAGCGGTAGACGGTGCAGCTTCGCCTCGACCTCGGCCCGCAGGTCGAAGACGACCTGGTTGACCGCGTGGACGATGACCCGCCCCTGCAGCCACGACAGCACCGCGGCGACGACGTAGAGGCCGAGCGCGAGCAGCAGGATCCGGCCGATCGCCCCGAAGTCCATCCCCTGCCCCGGCACGAGGTGCGGCATGGCCGCGAGCATGTCGGCCTGCCGGTCCTCCCCCTGCCCCCGCAGCTGCTCGACGATCGTGTCGAGCGGGACACCGGCGGGCAGCTCGGCGCCGATCCACCCGGCGAAGATCCGGTCCGTGGCCCGGGCGAGCACGAGCGGTCCGACCGCGCTCAGCGCGACGGAGACGACGGTGAGGACGATGGCCGTGAGCACCCGCGAGCGCTGCGGGCGCAGCCGACCGAGCAGCCGCTTGGCCGAAGGGAGGAAGTCCTGCGACTTCTCCCCCGGCGTGCCCATCTGCATGGGTCCGCGACGCGCAGCTGCACCCGGCCCCCGTCGCGCCTGTGCGGCCTTCTCCTCCGCGGTGGGTACCTCGCTCATGCTTGTCCTCCGCGCTGACTCGCGGACCCGCCGCAGGTCGCTCGTACCTCGCACCGCTGCGCGGCTCCTGCGGCGCTCATGCCGCCTCCTCGCGCGATGCCTGGGACTCGACGATCTCGACATAGGTCGGGCAGGTCTCGAGCAGCTGCTCGTGGGTGCCGTCGCCGACGACCCGGCCGTCGTCGAGGACGACGATGTGGTCGGCGTCCATGATCGAGGAGACCCGCTGGGCGACGACGAGGACGACGCTGTCGGCGACGACGGAACGAAGGGCGGCGCGCAGCCGGGCATCGGTCGTCAGGTCGAGCGCGGAGAAGGAGTCGTCGAGGAGGTAGATCGCCGGTCGACGCACGATGGCGCGGGCGATCGACAGGCGCTGACGCTGCCCGCCGGAGAGGTTGGTCCCGCCTTGGGCGACGGGGGCCTCGAGCCCGAGGTCGAGGGCCCGGACGAAGTCCTCGGCCTGCGCGACCCGCAGCGCCTCCCACAGCTCGTCGTCGCTCGCGTCGGGCTTGGCCTGGCGCAGGTTGGAGGCGATGGTGCCGCTGAAGAGGAAGGCCTTCTGCGGCACGACGGCGATGCTCGACCACAGCTGCGCCGGGTCGAGCTCGCGGACGTCGACGCCACCGACGAGCACCCGCCCACCCGTGACGTCGTGCAGCCGCGGCACGAGGTCGAGCAGGGTCGTCTTGCCGGCACCCGTCGAGCCGATGATCGCCGTCGTGCGACCGGGCTCGGCCCGGAGGTCGACATCGCACAGGACCGGCGAGTCGGCGCCCGGGTAGGAGAACTCGACATCCTCGAGGACGACCGCTGGCCGCTCCTCGAGCATCGGCCGCGGGGCGATCGGCGGGACGACGCTCGACTCGGTCGAGAGCACCTCGTCGATGCGCCCGGCCGAGACCGCCGCGCGCGGCAGCATCATCGACATGAAGGTCGCCATCATCACCGACATGAGGATCTGCATGAGATAGGTCATGAAGGCCGTGAGCGCACCGATCTGCATCTGGCCGCTGTCGATGCGCTGGGCGCCGAACCACAGGACCGCGACGGTCGAGAGGTTGAGGATCACCATGACGATCGGGAAGGCGAGCGACATCAGCCGGCCGACGGCGACGGCCGAGGCCGTGTACTCGGCATTCGCCACCCCGAATCGCTCGCGTTCACTCCCTTCGCGGACGAAGGCACGGACCACGCGCACGCCGGTGATCTGCTCGCGCAGGATCCGGTTGACCGTGTCGACGCTCGTCTGCATGCGGCGGAAGTTGGGGATCATCGCCCGGATGACGAGGCCGACGCACACGGCGAGGAGGGGCACGGCTACGGCGACGAGCCAGCTGAGACCGACGTCCTCGCGCAGGGCCATGATGACGCCGCCGACCATCATCATCGGCGCGGTGACCATCATCGTCAGCGCCATGTTGGTGACGGTCTGCACCTGGGTGACGTCGTTCGTCGTGCGCGAGATGAGCGTCGGCGCCCCGAAGCGGGCGACCTCCTGCGCGCTGAAGCTGCCACCCGGGAGAAGACGGCCGCCCGCAGCCGGGCGGCCATCGTCGCCGACAGGCCGGCGCCGATCCACGTCGCGGCGATCGTCGTGGCGATCTGGAGCACCGAGACCGCGAGCATCAGCCCCCCGTGCCGCACGATGTAGCCGGTGTCACCGGTGGCCACGCCGTTGTCGATGATCTCGCCGTTGAGGCTGGGCAGGTACAGGGAGGCGAGCGTGGCGACGAGCTGCAGGACCAGCAGCAGGACCACCCGGCCGCCCGTGCCGCTCAGGTGGCGGCGGACGAGGCGTAGGAGCACCCGATGATTGTTGCACCGTGCAGGTAGTGCACCAACCGGTCAACGCCCGTAGCGCCCCTGGTCGCGTGCCTGCCAGCAGCGCGAGTGCCAGTGCCGCCGGTCGTCCGCTCCACCGAGCCCGTCATCCGGCCAGACGACGACGTGCGGTGTGCCCGGCGTGATCTCGTGCGTGCACCCCGGGCAGGTGTAGGTGCGCTGCGAGGTCTGCCCGGTGAGGCGCCGCACGATCCACGCGCGCCCCATCCACGTCTCCCGCGTCTGCGGCGCCCGTCCCAGCGCGAGCGGCCGGTGCTCGTCACGTCTGCGGCGGTTGTTGCGGGGCATGGGACCATGCTGTCCCACGCCCCGCCCGCCGGGCCAGTCGGTCCGGCTTGACGCCGACCGAAGAATCGAGGACCTGTGCGCGACCTGCTCTGGATCACCCCGACGGATGCGGTCTCCGTGGCCGTGGGCACGGTCGGCATGTATCTCGCGATGCTCCTCCTCGTACGGGTGCTGGGTCAGCGGGTCCTCTCGGGCATGTCGAGCTTCGACCTCGTCGCGGTCATCGCCTTCGGCTCGATCATCGGGCGGGCCTCGCTCGGCGACGTCCCGGTGCTCGGCAGCGGGCTCGTCGCCCTGACGACCCTCGTGACGATGCAGGGCCTCCTCGGGGTGCTGCGGCATCGCGGGTGGATCCAGCGCACGATCGTCAACCCTCCGGTCCTGCTCATGGCCGGCCCGCACGTCATCGAGGAGCACATGCGTCGCTGCCACGTCCTGCCGGGCGAGCTCCAGTCGCGGCTGCGGCTCGCCGGGGTGCGCCACCACGAGGAGGTCGTCGCGGTGACCTTCGAGCCGTCGGGGGCGATCAGCGTGCTGCGGCGCGGGGAGCGCGTCGACCCGCTGCTCCTCAGCGGGGTCGTGGGTGCCTCGCTCGTCCCTCCGGAGCTGCTGGCCCCCTCGTCATCGTGACCTCGACGCGCCACGGCCCCGGACCGAAGGGAGATCCGGGGCCGTGGTCGTGCGCGGCGATCAGTAGGTGCGGAAGCCCTCCCCGGTCTTGCGGCCGAGCTTGCCGGCGGCGACGACCTCGCGCAGGAGCGGGGCCGGGGTGAGCGAGGCGTGCTCGAACTCCGCGAGCAGCTCCTCCTCGATCGCGAGCGCGACGTCGTTGCCGACGACGTCGAGCAGGGCGAAGGGACCCATCGGGTAGCCGTAGTGCTCGGTGATCGCGCCGTCGATCGCGTCGAGCTCGGCACCCTCCTCGTGCGCCTTGATGGCGTCGTTGAGGTAGGGGAAGAGCAGCGCGTTGACGATGAAGCCGGAGCGGTCGGCGCAGCTGACGGCGACCTTGCGGGTGCTGCGGCACAGGTCGAGGACGGTGTCGAGCACGTCCTGGCCGGTCGTCGGGTGGTTGATGACCTCGACGAGCTTCATCACCGGCGCGGGGTTGAAGAAGTGCATGCCGACGACGTCCTGCGGGCGCTTCGTCTGCGCGGCGAGGTCGGCGATGCTCAGCGAGGAGGTCGTCGTCGCGAGGACGGCGCCGGGCTTGCAGATGCGGTCGAGGTCGGCGAAGAGCTGGTTCTTGATGCCGATCTCCTCGGCGATCGCCTCGACGACGATGTCGACGTCACCGAGTGCCTCGCGCTCGGTGGCCCCGGTGAGGCGGCCGAGGATCGCGTCGGCGTCGCCCTGCTCGAGGCGGCCCTTGTCGACCTGGCGGGCGAGGTTCTTCGCGATCTTGGCGGCGACGGCGTCGACCTTGTCCTGCGTGCGGGCGACGTAGGTCACGGGGAAGCCGTTGGCCGCGAAGACCTCGACGATGCCGCTGGCCATGGTGCCGGAGCCGACGACGCCGACGGTCTTGACCGGGCGGGCCGCGCCCTGACCGGTGCCGGAGGGGGTGAGCTCGTCGGCGACGACCTCGTCACCCTCGTAGGTGTAGAAGCCCTTGCCGGCAGCCTTGCCGGTGCGCCCCTCGGCGATGAGTCGCTCGATGGCGGGGTTGGGCTGGTGGCGCGGGTCGCCGGTCTGCTCGAAGCGGGCGGCGAGCGCGTCACGCACGGTCTCGAGGCCGAGCTCGTCGATGACGGTGAGCGGCCCCTTGGGCAGACCGCAGCCGAAGCGCATGCCGTTGTCGATGTCCTCACGCGAGGCGTACTGCTCGTCGAACATCGAGGCGGCGTGGTTCAGGTACGGGAAGACCAGGGCGTCTGCAAGGGCGCGGGAGTCTGACATGTCGAGCACTATCGCAGTCCCCATGACCCCCCGGTAGGGGTTCGTGGCGTGATGGTCCGCACAGGGATGTCGCCGTCGATTTCGCTGTGCGCGTAGGGTCTGCGGGGTGCGAGTGGTGATTGCGACCTGCAGCGTCGACTACGAGGGGCGGCTCAACGCCCACCTGCCCCTGGCGACCCGTCTGCTCATGGTCAAGGCCGACGGCTCGGTCCTCGTCCACAGCGACGGCGGCTCCTACAAGCCGCTCAACTGGATGGCCCCGCCCTGCTCGATGGCCGAGGTCGACCCCGACGAGGCCGAGGCCGCCGAGGGCGTCGAGTCCGTGTGGGTGGTCCAGCACGCCAAGACCGAGGACCGTCTGCGGGTGAAGCTCCACGAGGTCCACCACGACTCCGCCCACGACCTGGGCGTCGACCCCGGGCTCGTCAAGGACGGTGTCGAGGCCCACCTGCAGAAGCTGCTCGCCGAGCACATCGAGACCCTCGGCGAGGGCTACACCCTCGTGCGCCGGGAGTACATGACCGCCATCGGCCCGGTCGACATCCTCGCCAAGGACGCGCAGGGCGTCTCCGTGGCCGTCGAGATCAAGCGTCGCGGCGAGATCGACGGCGTCGAGCAGCTGACCCGCTACCTCGAGCTGATGAACCGGGACCCCGCCCTGCGCCCGGTCACCGGCGTCTTCGCCGCCCAGGTCATCAAGCCGCAGGCGCGCACCCTCGCGGAGGACCGCGGCATCCGCTGCGTCACCCTCGACTACGAGGAGCTCAAGGGCATCGACACGAGCATGCACCGCCTCTTCTGAGGCTCAGTCCAGCTCCAGCCGGACGAAGGGAGCGCCCCTCGCCTCCCCGGGTGACGTGAGCACGAGGACCGTCTCCCCGCGGTGCAGGTCCGCGATCGCGTCGAGGGTCGCGGGGTCGGGCTCGTCGGCGGCCAGGCCGACCTCGTCCTCCAGCGGTGCCCCGAGCCGCTCCGCCAGCTCCTCCCCGACCGCCAGGTCGGGTGCCCGCACGACGGCCAGCACCCGGTCGCCCGTGAGGGCGTCGACGAGGGAGGCCGCCCCCTTCACATCACGCGGAGCAGGGGCCACGAGCAGTGTCGCCGGGCAGTGCAGGGCCATCCCCCGACACTAGCCCTCCCAACACTGCAGGACCCTAGGGTTGTGCAGGGTTACCGGGCCCCAACCCCGCAGGACCCTAGGGTTCTGCGCAGTTACCGGCCAGCTCACATCAGGCTGACGGCGAGACCGATCGCGCACGGCAGCATCGTGACGATGGAGCCGAGACCGGCGCCGCGGGCTCCGGGCCGGGGCACGAGCAGCAGCACGGCACCCACGGCCGCGCCGATGCCGCAGGCGACGAGGCCACCGAGGGCGATGTCACCGAGCGCATAGGCGAGCGCTCCGGAGACGACGACCCACGCGACCGCCGCGACCGGGATCGCGACGACCGCGTGGAGCCAGGAGACGCGGGCGGCGCTCACGCGTCGACGGTCTCCCGGTCCGCGAGGCCGCGGCGCTCGCGGATGATGTCGACGAAGGAGCCCATGATCTCGTTGAGCCCGAAGTCCTTGGGCGTGAAGACGGCGGCCACGCCGAGCTCGCGCAGCTTCGCCGCGTCGGACTCGGGGATGATGCCGCCGACGACGACCGGGATGTCACCGGCGCCCTCGGCCTTGAGCCCCTCGAGCACGTCGGGGACGAGCTCCATGTGCGAGCCGGAGAGGATCGAGACGCCGACGAGGTCGACGTCCTCGGCGACGGCCGCGGAGACGATCTGGTCCGGCGTGAGGCGGATGCCCTGGTAGACGACCTCGAAGCCCGCGTCACGCGCCCGCACGGCGATCTGCTCGGCGCCGTTGGAGTGGCCGTCCAGGCCCGGCTTGCCGACGAGGACGCGCAGCTGGCCGCCCAGCTCCTCCCCCGTCGCCTTGACCCGCTGACGGACGTCGACGAGGTCGGACGAGCCGCCGTCGGCGACGCCGACCGAGCCGGAGACGCCCGTCGGGGCGCGGAACTCGCCGAAGACCTCGCGCAGCGCCTGGGCCCACTCGCCGACGGTGACACCGGCACGGGCGCAGGCCAGGGAGGCCTCCATGAGGTTGTCGTCGGTCTTCGCCGTCTCCTGCAGGGTGGCGAGCGCGCTGCGGGCGGCCTCGGCCTGCTCCGGGTCGGCGTCCCGCTCGGTGCGCCAGGCCCGCACGGCCTCGATGGCCTTGGCCTCGACGTCGGCGTCGACCGTCTGGATCGCGGTGTCGAGGTCGGCGGTCAGCGGGTTGGGCTCGGTGGTCTCGAACTTGTTGACCCCGACGACGATGTCCTCGCCGGCCTCGATCCGCTGGCGGCGCAGCGCGTGGCTCGCGACGAGGGCGGACTTCATGTAGCCCGACTCGACGGCGGGCACGGCGCCGCCCATTTCCTGGATGCGCTCGATCTCGGCCTTGGCGCCCTCGACGAGCTCGGCGACCTTGCGCTCCACGACCGGCGAGCCGGTGAAGAGGTCGTCGTACTCGAGCAGGTCGGACTCGAAGGCGAGGACCTGCTGCAGGCGCAGCGCCCACTGCTGGTCCCACGGGCGGGGCAGGCCGAGCGCCTCGTTCCACGCGGGCAGCTGGACGGCGCGGGCGCGCGCGTCCTTGCTCAGCGTGACGGCGAGCATCTCGAGGACGATGCGCTGGACGTTGTTCTCCGGCTGGGCCTCGGTGAGGCCGAGGCTGTTGACCTGGACGCCGTAGCGGAAGCGGCGCTGCTTGGCGTCGGTCACGCCGTAGCGCTCGCGGGTGATCTCGTCCCACAGCTCGACGAAGGCGCGCATCTTGCACATCTCCTCGACGAAGCGCACGCCGGCGTTGACGAAGAAGGAGATGCGGGCGACGACCTTGCCGAAGTCCTCCTCGGCCACGCGGCCGGAGTCACGCACGGCGTCGAGGACGGCGATGGCCGTCGACATCGAGTAGGCGATCTCCTGCACCGGCGTCGCGCCGGCCTCCTGCAGGTGGTAGCTGCAGATGTTGGTGGGGTTCCACTTGGGGATCTCGCCGACGGTGTAGGTGACCATGTCGGTGATCAGGCGCATCGAGGGCCCGGGCGGGAAGACGTAGGTCCCGCGACTCAGGTACTCCTTGATGATGTCGTTCTGCGTCGTGCCGGCGAGGCGGGCGCGCACCTCGGCGGGGTCCTCCCCCGCGGCCTCGGCCTGCTCCTCGGCGGCGACCTGGTAGAGGGCGAGGAGGTACATCGCGACGGCGTTGATCGTCATCGACGTGTTCATCTCGCCGAGCGGGATCTGGTCGAAGAGCCGGCGCATGTCACCGATGTGGCTGATCGGCACGCCCACCTTGCCGACCTCACCGCGGCTGAGCACGTGGTCGGGGTCGTAGCCGGTCTGGGTCGGCAGGTCGAAGGCCACGGACAGACCGGTCTGGCCCTTCGCGAGATTGCGGCGGTAGAGCTCGTTGGACGCCGCAGCGCTCGAGTGCCCCGCGTAGGTCCGCATCACCCACGGACGGTCACGCTCGGGACGCACTGCCTCGGCTGCAGGGGTGGGGGCATCGGTGCTGTCGGCCATGGGGGCAACGTACCCGCGGCGCCCGCCGCCGCGTAGGCCTGTCCGCGGTGAATGACGCCACACCCGGCGCAGGTGGCCGCCTCCCCACGACGAAGGGAGCCCGCCTCACCCGATGCGGTCGGTCACCGCGGCGACGACCCGCTCGACCGGCCCCTTGCCCAGTCGCGCCCACCACGCGTGGCAGACGACGAGGGTGACCAGGAGGATCCCGCCGCCCAGCGGGGCCCACCACTCCTGGGCAGTCGGCCACGGGATCGCGCGCATCGCGACGGCGATGAGGCACACGTGCAGCACATAGGCGGTGAGGGCGAGCACCCCGGTCGCGCGCACCGGGGCCGACGCCGCGACGAGGGGGGCGCGCCGG
>NZ_JBNFOF010000052.1:0-16113 GCF_057364645.1 Janibacter sp. CFPM2_SD2 | reverse complement strand
CCGGGCCTCCTCCTCGCCGCCACCCAGCCCGGACAGGACCGCGACGAGCGCCGCGACCTGCTCCGGCGAGGCGTCGCCGAGGACCTCGATGCCGGCGGCCGCGGGCGCCGCAGCCTCGGGCTGCTCGCCCTGCTCGGACGACTGCTCCTGCGAAGCCATCACAGCGGAATGTTCCCGTGCTTCTTGGGCGGCAGGGTCTCCCGCTTGGTGCGCAGGGCCCGCAGCGCCTTCGAGACGTTCATCCGCGTGTTGCTCGGCGTGATGACGGTGTCGATGTAGCCACGCTCGGCGGCGACGTAGGGGTTGGCGAGGGCGTCCTCGTAGGCGGTGATGAACTCCTGCCGGGCCGCCTCGACGTCGCGCCCCTCGGACTCGGCCGCGGCAATCTGCTTGCGGTAGAGGATGTTGACCGCGCCCTGCGCGCCCATGACGGCGATCTGGGCGGTCGGCCACGCGAGGTTGATGTCGGCGCCGAGGTGCTTGGAGCCCATGACGTCGTAGGCGCCGCCGTAGGCCTTGCGGGTGATGACCGTGACGAGCGGGACGGTCGCCTCGGCGTAGGCGTAGATGAGCTTCGCGCCGCGGCGGATGATGCCGTTCCACTCCTGGTCGGTGCCGGGGAGGAATCCGGGAACGTCGACGAAGGTGAGGACCGGGACGTTGAAGGCGTCGCAGGTACGCACGAAGCGGGCGGCCTTCTCCGAGGCGTCGATGTCGAGGGTGCCGGCGAACTGCATCGGGTTGTTGGCGACGATGCCGACCGACTGGCCCTCGACGCGGGCGAAGCCGCAGATGATGTTGGGCGCGAAGAGCGGGTGCACCTCGAGGAACTCGCCGTCGTCGACGACGGTCTCGATGACGGCCTTCATGTCGTAGGGCATGTTCGCCGAGTCGGGGATGATCGTGTCGAGCGCCAGGTCGGTGTCGTTGACCGCGAGGTCGAGCTCGCCGCCGAAGACGGGCGCCGTCTCGAGGTTGTTGCTCGGCAGGTACGACAGGAGCGCCTTGACGTAGTCGATGGCGTCCTCCTCGTCGGTGCCCATGTAGTGCGCGACACCGGACTTGGTGTTGTGCGAGCGGGCGCCACCGAGGTCCTCGAACTCCACGTCCTCACCGGTGACGGTCTTGATGACGTCGGGGCCGGTGATGAACATGTGCGAGGTCTGGTCGACCATGACGGTGAAGTCGGTGACGGCGGGGGAGTAGACGGCGCCGCCGGCGCAGGGGCCCATGATGAGCGAGATCTGCGGGATGACGCCCGACGCGTGCACGTTGCGCTTGAAGATCTCGCCGTAGAGACCGAGGGAGACGACACCCTCCTGGATGCGCGCGCGCCGGAGTCGTTGAGCCCGACGACGGGGCAGCCGATCTTCATCGCGAAGTCCATGACCTTGGTGATCTTCTCGCCGAAGACCTCACCGAGGGACCCGCCGAAGACCGTGAAGTCCTGCGCGAAGACCGCGACCTGACGACCGTCGACCGTGCCGTAGCCGGTGACGACGCCGTCGCCGTAGGGGCGGTTGGCCTCCTGGCCGAAGGCGGTCGAGCGGTGGCGCGCGTACTTGTCCATCTCGACGAAGCTGTCCTCGTCGAGGAGGAGCGCGATCCGCTCTCGGGCGGTCTTCTTGCCGCGGGCGTGCTGCTTCTCGATGGCACGCTCGGATCCGGCATGCGCGACCTCGGCCACCCGACGCTTCAGGTCGGCGAGCTTGCCGGCCGTCGTGTGGATGTCGATGCCGTCGGGGACGTCGGTGCCACCGATCGCCTGAGCGTCAGTGGTCTCGGTGCTCTGGGACATGACGCGCAGCCTAGCCTTGCGCGCATGCTCCCTCCGATCGACGTCCAGCGTCTGACCACGGCGTTACCCACCTCACAGGGGTGGGGTGCGGTCGTGCACCGCGAGGTCACCGGATCGACCAATGCCGACGTCCTCGAGCGCGCGGTGCCGTGGTCCCCGGTGCTCGCCGACCTGCAGACGGCCGGCCGCGGACGTCTCGGTCGCGCCTGGCAGGAGGTCCCCGGCGCGGGGCTGGCGATGTCGGTGCTCGTCCCGACCGTCCCTGCACCCGGCTGGCTGCCCCTGGCCGCCGGGCTCGCCGTGCGTTCCGCGCTGACCGAGGTCGGCGTGGCCGCCGAGCTCAAGTGGCCCAACGACGTCCTCGTGCCCGCCGACGGTGACCGCAAGGTCTGCGGCGTCCTGTGCCAGATGCTCCCGTCCGGCACCGGCGTGGTCGTCGGCATCGGGATCAACGTGCACCACGAGCGCGACCAGCTGCCCGTGGCGACGGCGACCTCCCTTCGCCTCGTCGGTGCGCAGGTCGACCGCACCGACCTCGCCGCCTCCGTCCTCCGCGGGCTCCGCGGGCTGCATGCCGACCTCGCGGCAGGCGACGAGCGGGCGAAGGGGGTCCACCTCGCCTATCGCGAGGCCTGCGGCACCATCGGTCGCCTCGTCGACGTCCACCGGCCCGACGGCTCCGTGGTCACCGCGACGGCCACCGGTGTCGACGACGACGGGAGGCTGGTCGTCAGCGCCGACGGGCGCTCGGATACGGTGGCGGCAGGTGACGTGCAGCACATCCGCCCCGCGGGCACGTCGCCTCGTCCGTGACCGGGGGCCGGTCACGCGTCCCCCGGAGCGTGGAGGTGGCAGTGTCGAGCGATCCCACTGACGACCCCACCGCCGCGGCCGAGGCTCTCGCCGACGGTCACGACCCCGGGCACGACCCGGCGCTCGAGGCCTTCGAGCGGGCGATGCTCGGTCGGCCCGCGAGCATGGGGCGACGTGAGGTCTCCCGCGAGGCGGGCGTCTCGATCCGCTCGGCTCGCAAGTTCTGGCACGCCATGGGGTTCCCGGTCGTCCAGGAGGGCGACACGATGTTCACCGAGGCCGACCTCGAGGCGCTCACGCGGGTGGCGACGATGGTCCGCGAGGACGACATCCCCGAGGAGTTCGCGCTCGCGATGACCCGGGCGATCGCACGCACGATGGACCGGCTCGCCGCCTGGCAGGGGCAGCTGGTCAGCGAGGAGATCGCCCGCCAGCGGCAGGGTGACGGCGAGTCGACCGGTGACGACTCCGGCCAGGCCCCGTCGGGGGCCGAGGACGACGCGACCCCGCTCGGTGCGGCCGCCGCGTCGACCCGCGATGCCGAGGCCGCCGCCACCTGGCTCGCCGACCTGTCCGACCAGCTCGAGCCGCTCGTCGTCTACGTGTGGCGCCGCCAGCTCACGGCGACGATCCAGCGCCTGCTGACCGTCGAGGAGGACGGCAGCCGTGCCTCGGTCATCGGCTTCGCCGACCTGGTCAACTTCACGTCCGTCGTGCGTCGACTCACCGAGCGCGACCTCGCCCGCATGGTCCAGCGCTTCGAGGACCTGTGCACCGACGTCGTCACCGCCCACGGTGGCCGCGTCGTCAAGACCGTGGGCGACGAGGTGCTCTTCCAGACCTTCGAGGTCGCGCCCGCCGCGGCCATCTCGCTCGACCTCGTCGAGGCGATGAGCGAGGACGACCTGCTCCCGTCGGCGCGCGTTGGCATGGCCCACGGGCCGGTCGTGCGGCGTCTGGGCGACGTCTTCGGAACGACGGTCAACCGCGCCAGCCGGCTCACCGCGGTCGCGCCGCCCGGTGGTGTCTTCGTCGACGACGCGCTGGCCCGCCTGCTGGAGCCGCTCAGCGGATTTTCGACCCTGCCGACCCGCCCGCGCTCGCTGCGTGGCATCGGCGAGGTCGCCCCGAGCCGGCTCGTGCGGGTCACCGGTGTGCGCGGCCCTGCGCATGTCACCGCGCACGTCTGAGCTGCAGTTCCTATGATCCGACCCATGACACGAGTGCTGCTGGCCGAGGACGACGCTGCCATCTCCGACCCCTTGGCCCGGGCCTCGTCCGCGAGGGATACGAGGTGACGGTCCACGAGGACGGGCGCGATGCGCTCGATGCGGCGATCGGCACCCCGCCCGACCTGCTCGTCCTCGACCTCGGGTTGCCCACGCTCGACGGCCTCGAGGTGTGTCGTCGGATGCGCGCCACCGGCTCCGACGTGCCGGTGCTCATCCTCACCGCGCGCGCCGACGAGGTCGACACCGTCGTGGGTCTCGACGCCGGCGCCGACGACTACGTCACCAAGCCCTTCCGCCTCGCCGAGCTCATGGCGCGGGTGCGTGCGCTGCTGCGCCGTCGCTCCGACGACACCGTCGAGCCGACCGGTCCGCTGCGCATCGACGTCGACAGCCGACGCGTGTGGTTCCACGGCGAGGAGCTGGCCCTGACGGCCAAGGAGTTCGCGGTCCTCAGCGTCCTCGTCCGCGAGGCCGGCCGGGTCGTCACCCGTGAGCAGCTCATGGGCGAGGTCTGGGAGACCGAGTGGTACGGCTCGACGAAGGCGCTCGACATGCACATCTCTGTCCTGCGCCGGAAGCTCGGTGACGACGTCGCCGACCCGCGCCACATCGCGACGGTGCGTGGCGTCGGCTTCCGCTTCGACTCGTGACCTTCGCGGGTCAGGCCCGCCGGCTCCTCCTCGCGGCGGTCATCGGGGTCGCTGTCGTCACGGCTCTCGTGCTCGGGAGCGTGGCGCTGGTCTCCGGTGACGGGGGCGAGCACGTCCTCGGTCTCGACCTCGTCGGCTGGACGGTCGTCGCCCCCTTCGTCGGGGTCGTCACCGTCGGTGGCGGCGCCTTCCTCGTCCTGCGGATCCTCGAGCGGCGCCGGGCGGACGGCATGGCCTTCATCGAGCGCCAGGTGGCGGCGATCCGCGACGGTGACGGAGCGCTGCCGCGCTCGGTCGTCGGGCTGCGCGACATCGACCAGGTCACCGGCGACCTCGCCCGGCTCGCCGGCGAGCTGGCGCGGCAGCGGGCCCTCGACCGCGACTTCGCCGCCGACGCCTCGCACCAGCTGCGCACGCCGCTGACGGCACTGCTCATGCGGCTGGAGGAGATCGGCCAGACCGACGACCTCGCCGCGATCCGCGACGAGGCGGCTGTTGCCGTCACCCAGGTCGAGCGCCTCACCGGCGTCGTCGACACGATGCGCACGAGGTCGAAGGGGGAGGAGGCCCAGCTGCCCGAGATCTCCCTCGACTCCGTTCTCGCCGGCCTGCAGCGCGAGTACCAGCCGGCCTTCACCGCCGCTCGTCGCGCCATGCGCGTCGACGGTCCGCCCGGGCTCGCCGTGCGCGCCTCGCCGGTCGACCTGTCGCAGATCCTGCAGACCCTGATCGAAAATGCGCTGGCCCACGGCGCCGGTCGGGTCGAGATCGAGATCCGCAGCTCGGGGACCTCGGTGGTCATCGAGGTGAGCGACGAGGGAGAGGGGATCCCTGCGGCGATCGCGCCGCACATCTTCGAGCGCTCGGTGACCTCGCACGGCTCGGGCCTCGGGCTCGGCCTCGCGCGCCAGCTCGCCGAGCGCAACGGCGGTCGTCTCGAGCTCGTCCAGGCCCAGCCGGCGGTCTTCTGCGTCTTCCTCTCCGGCCCCGGCAGCCGCTGACAGGCCCGAAGCCGCAAGACTCCGCAAAACCCTAGGGTCTTGCGAAGTTGGGCCCGGTGAACTCTGCAAAACCCTAGGGTCTTGCAGAGTTGTCAGGTGGGGGAGTCGTCGCTCTCGAGGGGTGAGGTGTCGACGTCCATCGGTTCGTTGGCGAAGACGAAGCGCCGGTAGGTCCAGAAGCGGAAGAGCGTGCCCAGGCCGATGCCGATGACCGTCGCGATGTTGTCCGCGAGCCGGGTCTCGAAGCCCAGGACGTAGTGCGAGATGACGAGGCAGGCCGTCGAGATGACCAGGGCCAGGCCGTTGACGACGAAGAAGAGCGTCACCTCGTGGTGGACCGGGCGGGAGCGCCGGTGCGCGAAGGTCCAGCTGCGGTTGCCGAACCAGGCGAAGAGGGTCGCCGCGACGCCGCTGAGGATGCGGGCGGTCGTCGGCTTGCCCTCGAGGACGGTGTGGGTCAGCAGGTTCATCCCACCGAGGTCGATGACGAAGGAGATCGCGCCGACGAGCCCGAACTTCGCGACCTCGTGCCAGATCGTGTCGACGAGGCGCCCGAGGCCGCCGCGGCGGCGTGCCGGGGCCATGTCGTCCGCGGTGTCGGGGGCCGCCTGGGTCGAGTCGGGCATCTCGTGCAGCGTAATCCGCGACCGTGACATTCGGCGGCACCGTATCCTCGGCACGTGTCGATTCCCCCACGTGCCCCCGGAGGTTTCCCCGTCGTCGGTGTGATCGGTGGTGGTCAGCTCGCGCGGATGTGCGCCGGCCCCGCGGCCGAGCTCGGCGTGACGCTGGCGGTCCTCGCCGAGGCGAGCGATGCGTCGGCGGCGCTCGTCACCCCCTTCGCCCCGGTCGGGGACCACACCGACGTCGAGACGGTCCGCGACTTCGCCCGCCACTGCGACGTGGTCACCTTCGACCACGAGCACGTGCCCGCGCCGGTGCTGCAGGCCCTCGTCGCCGACGGCGTCGCCGTCCACCCGACCCCCGAGGCCCTCGTGCACGCGCAGGACAAGCTCGTCATGCGGCGGGCCCTCACCGACGCCGGCGTCCCCTGCCCGCGGTGGGCCCCGGCGGAGAGCGAAGGGGAGGTCCTCGCCTTCGCGGAGGAGGTCGGCTGGCCGGTCGTCGTCAAGACCCCCCGCGGCGGCTACGACGGCAAGGGCGTGCTCGTCGCCGACGGCATCGACGACGTGCGCGACTGGCTCGCCGCCGCGGCCGAGCGCGGCGAGCAGCTGCTGCTCGAGGAGGCCGTCCCCTTCGTCCGTGAGCTGGCGGTGCTCCTCGCCCGCAGCCCCTCCGGCCAGGCCGCCGCCTGGCCCGTCTCGAAGACCGTGCAGACCGACGGGATCTGCACCGAGGTCATCGCCCCGGCGCCGGACCTGCCGGCCGATGCCGCCGAGGCGGCCACCCTCGTCGGGCTCGACATCGCCGCGGCCCTGGGCGTCACCGGGGTCATGGCCGTCGAGCTCTTCGAGCTCGCCGACGGCTCGGTCGTCGTCAACGAGCTCGCGATGCGTCCGCACAACTCCGGCCACTGGAGCATGGACGGGGCGGTGACCGGGCAGTTCGAGCAGCACCTGCGGGCCGTGCTCGACCTTCCGCTCGGCTCGCCGCGTGCCCGCGAGCCGTGGACCGTCATGGGCAATGTCCTCGGCGGCGAGCCCACCGACCTCTACCCGACCTACCGGCACCTCATGGCCCGCGACCCGGAGCTCAAGGTGCACCTCTACGGCAAGGCCGTGCGCCCCGGCCGCAAGATCGGCCACGTCAACGTCAGCGGCACCGACCTGGCGGACCTGCGCGAGCGGGCCCGTCACGCGGCGGACTACATCCAGGGAGTGATCACCGAATGACCAGTGACAGCAGCAGCCCGCGCGTCGGCCTCGTCATGGGCAGCGACAGCGACTGGCCGACGATGGAGGCGGCCGCCGAGGTGCTCGAGGACTTCGGCATCGCCTTCGAGGCCGATGTCGTCTCCGCGCACCGCATGCCCACCGAGATGGTCGAGTACGGGCAGCAGGCCGAAGGGAGGGGCCTGCGGGTGATCATCGCCGGCGCCGGCGGCGCCGCGCACCTGCCCGGCATGCTCGCGTCGGTGACGCCCCTGCCGGTCGTCGGCGTGCCCGTGCCCCTGAAGCACCTCGACGGCATGGACTCGCTGCTGTCGATCGTGCAGATGCCGGCCGGCATCCCCGTGGCGACGATGGCCGTCGGCGGGGCCCGCAACGCGGGCCTGATGGCCGTGCGCATCCTCGCGGCCGGCGACGGCGAGGAGGCGCAGCGCCTGCGGGAGGCCCTGGCGAACTTCGCCGCGGACCTGTCCGCCCAGGCCCATGCGAAGGGGGAGCGCCTGCGTCAGCGGGTCGCCGCCGGTCGTGCGCCGGCGCCGGAGACCCCCGAGCGGGCCTGACCCCCTTCGCTCGGGTCGGTCAGCGCGCGGCGCCCTCGTTGCGCAGCTGGCGCCACTCGATCTTGGGGCAGGTGTTCATGACGACCTGCAGGCCGGCCTCCTTGGCGCGGTCGGCCGCGGCCGGGTCCTCGACGCCGAGCTGCATCCAGATGGCGTCGATCTGGAGGCGGTCCTTGTTGGCGATCGCCTCGTCGACGAGGGCGCCGACCTCGCCGCTGTTGACGAAGAGGTCGATGACCTTGACGTCGCCGTCGGGGATGTCGGAGATCGAGGCATATCCCTGGTCGCCGTCGACCGTCTCGGCCGAGTGGTGCACGGGGATGATCGCCTTGTGCATCTCGTACTTCAGCCAGCGGGCCACGCGGTAGGCATCGCGGTCGGTGTTGCTGCTCAGGCCCACGACCACCCAGGTGCCCGGGTCCGCGATGAGGCGCCGCATGATCTCCGTGTCGTTCTTGTGCGTCAGGCTCATGTGACCCATCCAACGCCCCCGCGCCGGGGGAATCAACGGCCCACGCCACGCCGGGACGCGGAATGTCATGCCGGTCGGACATAATGCGCCCGGGAGTACACCCCAGACCCGAGCGCAGTGAGGAATCACGTGACTACCAAGATCGCCGTCGTCGGGACCGGTTATGTCGGCCTGTCCATGGCCGTCCTGCTGGCCCAGCACAACGAGGTGGTCGGTTTCGACATCGACGCACGCCGCGTCGAGATGCTCAATGCCGGCACCAGCCCGATCCAGGACGAGAAGATCATCGACTTCCTCGCCCACCGTGAGCTCGACCTGACCTTCACCCTCGACAAGGAGCAGGCCTACGCGGGCGCCGACTTCGTCGTCATCGCGACGCCGACGGACTACGACCCCGACACCAACTACTTCAACACCAGCTCGGTCGAGGGCGTCGTGCGCGACGTCATGGAGATCAACCCCGACGCCGTCATGGTCGTCAAGTCCACGATCCCCGTCGGCTTCACCGCCGGTCTGCGGGAGAAGCTCGGGACCGACAACCTGATCTTCAGCCCCGAGTTCCTGCGCGAGGGCAAGGCCCTGGAGGACAACCTCCACCCCAGCCGCATCGTCGTCGGCGAGGTGAGCGACCGCGCGCAGCGCTTCGCCGACCTGCTCGTCGAGGGCGCCGAGGACACCGACACCCCGGTGCTGCTCACCGACTCCACCGAGGCCGAGGCGATCAAGCTCTTCGCCAACACCTACCTCGCGATGCGCGTCGCCTACTTCAACGAGCTCGACACCTTCGCCGCGACGCACGGGCTCAACACCCGCCAGATCATCGACGGCGTCGGCCACGACCCGCGCATCGGCACGCACTACAACAACCCGTCCTTCGGCTACGGCGGCTACTGCCTGCCCAAGGACACCAAGCAGCTGCTGGCCAACTACCAGGACGTCCCGCAGAACCTCATGCAGGCGGTCGTCGACTCCAACCGCACCCGCAAGGACTTCGTCGCCGAGGACATCCTGCGTCGCCAGCCCAAGGTCGTCGGCGTCCACCGCCTGATCATGAAGTCCGGCTCGGACAACTTCCGCGCCTCCTCGATCCAGGGGATCATGAAGCGCCTCAAGGGCAAGGGCGTGCAGGTCGTCATCTTCGAGCCCGCCCTGCAGGAGGACGAGTTCTTCGGGTCGAAGGTCTACCGCGACCTCGAGGACTTCAAGTCCGTCTCCGACGTCATCATCGCCAACCGCCGCACCGCGGACCTCGAGGACGTCGCCGACAAGGTCTACACCCGCGACCTCTTCGGCACCGACAGCTGAGCCGTTTCGCCGTCCCCCCTTCGCTCCGGTTGCTCCGGTCGAAGGGGGACGGCTGCGCCCGCCGAAGTCCTGCGTTGCGTACATGCCTCACGGTGGTGTGACCGACTTCGGCTTGATGTGCGCAGCCATCCCCCTTCGACCTGCGCCTGATCATGACTGGCGTCGGCGTGTTGTGGGTAGGCGACAGACGTCGTCGTGGGTCTTGTCGTTGAACACCTGTGCAAGGCCGTTGGGGCGGCCGGTAGCATCACGGCCGTGAGCGCGAATCCCGACTTCGACATGTTCCGTACCTCCGAGGACCACGAGGCGATCCGTGAGGCCGTCAGGGCCGTCGCGGAGGCGAAGATCAAGCCCTTCGCCGCCGAGGTCGACGAGGAGTCCCGCTTCCCGAAGGAGGCCAACGAGGCCCTCATCGCGAGCGACTTCCACGCCGCCCACGTGGCGGAGGAGCACGGCGGCGTCGGTGCCGACGCCCTCGCCGTGTGCATCATCATCGAGGAGGTCGCCCGCGTCTGTGCGTCGTCCTCGCTCATCCCCGCGGTCAACAAGCTCGGCTCGATGCCGGTGATCCTCGGCGGGTCCGAGGAGATCAACGCCCGCTACATGCCGCGCCTGGCGAAGGGGGAGGGCTTCAGCTACGGCCTCTCCGAGCGTGAGGCCGGCTCCGACACCGCGGGCATGAAGTGCAAGGCCACCAAGGACGGCGACGACTGGATCCTCAACGGCCAGAAGGCCTGGATCACCAATGCCGGCGAGTCCGAGCTCTACACGGTCCTCGCGGTCACCGACCCCGACGGCCCGCGCGGCAACAACATCTCGGCCTTCGTCGTCGAGAAGTCCGACGAGGGCTTCGGCTTCTCGGAGAAGGAGCGCAAGCTCGGCATCAAGGGCAGCCCGACGCGTGAGCTGCACTTCGACAACTGCCGCATCCCCGGCGACCGCATCGTCGGCGCCGAGGGCGAGGGCCTGAAGATCGCCCTGCGCACCCTCGACCACACCCGCGTGACGATCGGCGCCCAGGCCGTCGGCATCGCCCAGGGCGCGCTCGACGAGGCGCTGGCCTACGTCAAGGAGCGCCAGCAGTTCGGCAAGCACATCGCCGACTTCCAGGGCATCCAGTTCATGCTCGCCGACATGGCGATGGAGCTCGAGGCCGCCCGCCAGATGGTCTACGTCGCGGCGGCGAAGTCCGAGCGCCACGACGCCGACCTGTCCTTCTTCGGTGCCGCGGCGAAGTGCTTCGCCTCGGACGTCGCCATGAAGGTCACGACCGACGCCGTCCAGCTGCTCGGCGGGGCGGGCTACACCCGCGACTTCCCGCTCGAGCGGATGATGCGCGACGCCAAGATCACCCAGATCTACGAGGGCACCAACCAGGTCCAGCGGGTCGTCATGGCGCGGCAGCTGCTCAAGGGTCTGCCCACCGCGCGCTGACTACGCGCCCCCGCGCGGGCGAGATCCCCGGCGCCGCCCGGCGCACGACGAAGGGCCCGAGTCCATCCGGACTCGGGCCCTTCGTCGGTCTGACGGTGTGGGCGGGGCTCAGCCTTCGTAGGTGTAGAAGCCGCGACCGGCCTTGCGGCCGAGGAGGTTGGCGTCGACCATGCGCTGCAGGAGAGGCGGGGGAGCGTAGAGCGGCTCCTTGAACTCCTCGTAGAGCGACTGGGCGACGGCCATCGTCGTGTCGAGACCGATGAGGTCGGCGAGGGCGAGCGGGCCCTGCGGGTGCGCGGCCCCGAGCACGAAGCCCTGGTCGATGTCCTCGGCGGTGGCGAAGCCCGACTCGTACATGCGGATCGCGCTGAGGATGAAGGGGATGAGCAGGCTGTTGACGACGAAGCCGGCGCGGTCCTGGCAGGTGATGGCGTGCTTGCCGAGGTCACCGTCGACGTAGGCGCGGGCCCGCTCGACCGTCTCGTCGGCCGTCATGAGCGAGGGCACGAGCTGACGAGCTTGAGGACCGGCACGGGGTTGAAGAAGTGGACGCCGAGCACGTTGGCCGGGCGCTTGGTGACCGTCGCGAGCTTCATGATCGGGATCGAGCTGGTGTTGGACGCGAGGATCGCCTCGGGCGAGGAGACGATCTCGTCGAGCTGCTTGAAGAGCTCGACCTTGGCCGCCTCGTCCTCGAGGATCGCCTCGACGACCATCTCGCGGTCGGCGAGCTCGGTGAGCTCGGTGACGACCCGGATCCGGCCCAGCACCTCGTCGACCGACTCGATGCGGCCGCGCTCCTGCGCGCGTCGCAGCGACTTCTCGAGGCGGCCGCGCCCGGCGTCCGCCCGCTCCTGGTCCGACTCGACGACGACGACGTCGGAGCCGGCTCGGGCGCACACCTCGGCGATGCCGGCACCCATGAGGCCGCACCCGACCACCCCGATCTTCTGCAGCGTGTTGTCCATGCGCTCACGGTATCCGGTGTGTGACACCCCTCACCCACCGGGATCCGGGCATAGCCTGCAGGGGAGGTCACCACCGTCGAGGAGGTCAGATGAGAGTCGCCCTCATGGCCACGTGCATCGGGGACACGATGTTCCCGGACGTCGCGAAGGCCACCGTCCGACTGCTGGAAAGGTTGGGAGTGGAGGTCGACGTGCCACCGGGGCAGACCTGCTGCGGCCAGCCGATGATCAACACCGGCTACTTCGACGAGGCCGAGCCCGTCGTGCGCTCCTACGCGAGCACCTTCGCCGACTACGACGCCGTCGTCCTCCCTTCGGGCTCCTGCGCCGGAAGCGTCCGCCACCAGCACGAGATCATCGCGCGGCGCTCCGGCGACGCGGAGCTCGTCGCCGCGGTGGAGCGCCACGGACCTCGTGCCCACGAGCTGTCGGAGTTCCTCGTCGACGTCCTCGGGGTCACCGACGTCGGAGCGTCCTTCCCGCACTCGGTCGCCTACCACCCGACCTGCCACTCGCTGCGGATGCTCGGGGTCGGGGACCGGCCACGACGGCTCCTCGAGGCGGTCCGTGGCCTCGAGCTGCGCGAGCTGCCGCAGGAGCGGGAGTGCTGCGGCTTCGGCGGCACCTTCGCCGTGAAGAATGCCGACGTCTCCGCCGCCATGGGGCAGGACAAGGCGGCCCACGCCATCGAGTCCGGCGCCGAGGTGCTCGTCGCCGGGGACTCCTCCTGCCTCATGCAGATCGGCGGGATCCTCTCCCGCCAGGGGTCGCCAGTGCGCACGATGCACCTCGCCGAGGTGCTCGCCGCGACCGAGGAGGTGCCCGCATGAGCGCCACCTTCCTCGGGATGCCGCCCTTCCCGGAGGCGGCCGTCGACGCGCTGGCCGACGACCAGCTGCGGCGCAACCTGCACAAGGCCACCCACACCATCCGTGACAAGCGCGCCGACGTCATCGGCGAGCTCGACGACTGGGAGGGCCTGCGCACGCGGGCCGCGAGCCTCAAGGACCGCGCCCTGCACGACCTCGACACCCAGCTCGTGCGGCTCGAGGAGCGGCTCACCGAGCGCGGGGTGACCGTGCACTGGGCCCGCGACGCAGAGGAGGCCTGCCGGATCGTCGGCGACATCGCCGAGGGCCACGGCGTCGACGAGGTCGTCAAGGTCAAGTCGATGGCCACCCAGGAGATCCAGCTCAACGAGGCCCTCGAGGCCCGCGGGATCTCGGCCTGGGAGACCGACCTCGCCGAGCTCATCGTCCAGCTCGGGCACGACCTGCCGAGCCACATCCTCGTGCCCGCGATCCACCGCAACCGCACCGAGATCCGCGACATCTTCACCCGCGAGATGGGGCAGGTCGGCCGGCCCGCCCCCGACGACCTCACCGACGACCCGGCCGCGCTCGCCGAGGCCAGCCGGCTGCACCTGCGGGAGAAGTTCCTGCGGGCCAAGGTCGCCGTCTCCGGCGCCAACTTCGCTGTCGCGGAGACGGGCTCGCTCGTCGTCGTCGAGTCCGAGGGCAACGGCCGGATGTGCCTCACGCTGCCCGAGGTCCTCGTCAGCGTCGTGGGGATCGAAAAGGTCGTGCCCACCTGGGACGACCTCGACGTCTTCCTCCAGCTGCTGCCGCGCTCGAGCACGGGTGAGCGGATGAGCCCCTACACCTCGACCTGGTCGGGGGTCACCGAGGGCGATGGCCCGCAGGAGTGTCACGTCGTGCTGCTCGACAACGGCCGCACCCGGGCGCTCGCCGACGAGGTCGGCCGGCAGGCCCTGCGCTGCATCCGCTGCTCGGCCTGCCTCAACATCTGCCCCGTCTACGAGCGCACCGGCGGCCACGCCTACGGCTCCGTCTACCCGGGGCCGATCGGCGCGATCCTCAACCCGCTGCTCAAGGGGGTCGGCGAGAGCGACCAGGTGGACTCCCTCCCCTTCGCCTCCAGCCTGTGCGGCGCGTGCTACGAGGTCTGCCCGGTGAAGATCGACATCCCGAGCGTCCTCGTCGACCTGCGCGCGCAGGTGTCGATGCCCACCGGGAGGATCGGATCCCGGGTCCCGAGGCGGCCGCGATGAAGGCCACCGCCTGGGCCTTCTCCGATGCTCGCCGGCTCTCGCTCGGGCAGCGCGCGAGCGGGCTCGCCGGCCGGGTGCTCGACCGGGTCAGCCGACGCGACAACGCCTCCGGCAGACCGATGCTCGGCTGGCTGCCCTCGGTGGGGCACAAGTGGACGCAGTCACGGGACATGCCGGTCCCGCCCCGGCAGTCCTTCCGGCAGTGGTGGAAGGGGAGGTCGCGATGAGCAGCGCACGTGAGGAGATCCTGGCCGCGGTGCGTGACGCGGTCCGCGGGGCCGAGCAGGTCGAGGCCCCCGAGCCGCAGCCGACCCTGCCGCCGCCCGACCCGGGGCAGATGCTCGACCGCTTCGCCGAGCTGGTCAGCGACTACCGGGCGACCGTCGTGCGCTGCCGCTCCCACGACGTGCCCGTGCAGGTGCTCACCGCGTTGCGCGGCGCCGAGCGGGTCCTCGTCCCCGACGGGGTCCCCGACGCCGTCCGTGAGGCGGTCGTCGGCCGGCTGGGCGAGGACGCGGTGTCGACGGGAGATGTCGACGACCACGACGTCGAGGGCTTCGACAGCGTCGTCACGACGTGCGCCGCCGGCATCGCCGCGACCGGCACCGTCGTGCTCGACCACGGCGAGGGCCAGGGGCGTCGGGCGCTCACCCTGCTGCCCGACCGGCACGTCGTCATCGTGCGCGCCAGCCAGGTCGTCCCCGACGTGCCCCACGCCGTGCGGCGCCTGGACCCCCTTCGCCCGCAGACGTGGATCAGCGGGCCCAGCGCCACCAGCGACATCGAGCTCAGTCGGGTCGAGGGTGTGCACGGGCCGCGCACCCTCGTCGTCCTTCTCGTCGGCGACTGAGGTCTCCCTTCGAGACGGCCGCGGGCGGCCTCCTCAGGGAGCGGGTGGGCTCAGCTGTCGTCGGGCTCGACGGTGATCGACCGGTCGTTCTTCAGGTCGTCGAAGAGCTTCGGCGCCTGCTCCTCGTCCCACTGCACCGCCGAGCCGACGGGCGTGGGCAGGTTGTTGTTGGAGATCGGCACGGTCACCGAGTTGCCGTCGCCCTTGGCGATGCTGCGGAAGGCCCAGAAGGCACGCGCCGTGCCGAACATCGAGTCGTCCTCGCCGACGGTGAGGGCGCCGGCGCTGTCCTTGCCGAGGGAGTGGATCTTCCACGGCTGCAGCACCGTCGAGGGCGTGGCGATCTTGCCCATGAGGGCACCGAGGAACTGCCGCTGCCGCTTCGCCCGCCCGAGGTCACCCTCGGGGTCGGAGTAGCGGGCGCGCACATAGCCCAGGGCGGTCTTGCCGTCCATGTCCTGGCAGCCCTTCTTGAGGTTGATGTGCGCCTTGGGGTCGTCCATGTCGTTCTTGACGCAGATGTTGACCCCGTCGACCGCGTCGACGACCTGCGCGAAGCCCCCGAAGCCGATCTCCATGTAGCCGTCCATCTTCAGCCCGGTGTTGTGCTCGATGGTCTGGCTGAGCAGCTTGGGCCCGCCGATGCTGAAGGCGGCGTTGATCTTGTTCATGCCGTTGCCCGGGATCTCGACGTAGGAGTCGCGGGGGATCGACAGCAGCGTCGACTTCCCGCCGCCGGTGTGCAGCACGAGGATCGAGTCGGTGCGGGCTCCGCCGGTGTCGGAGCCGGTGCCGAGCTCGCGACGCTCCTCGTCGGTGAGGCCGGCGCGGGAGTCGCTGCCGACGAGCAGGACATTGCGCCCCTCGCTGTCGGGGTGCGGCCCGGGCGGGGTGGCGTCGACCTTCGCGACGTTGGACCAGGCGCTGTTGACCGCCCAGACCATCGCGCCGCCCCACACGAGGGCGAGGACGAGGACGCAGATCCCCAAGGTGCGCAGCGGGCGGCGCCGTCGGCCGGGTCCGCCGGTGTCCGCGGGGCGGGGCTGCCGGGCGGCGGGGACCTCCGGGTGCCTTCGGGGCCGGCGGGACCACCGCTGGCCGGACGACGG
>NZ_JBNFOF010000051.1:0-16241 GCF_057364645.1 Janibacter sp. CFPM2_SD2 | reverse complement strand
GGCGCGCTCGACGGCGACGGTCCAGGCGACGAGGCCGGCGGCGGCCAGTGCGGTGAGCGCGACCCCGCCCCACGTCCCGAGCAGGCCGGCGGTGGCGGTGACGACGAGCAGCAGGAGCAGTCCGAGGGTGGGCAGCCCGCGGGTCTCGCGGACTGTCGCCGGGTGCGGGCCGAGGCTGCGCAGCAGGTCGACGGTCCCGATGGTGACGAGGAGGGCGGCGAGCACGCTCATGGCAGGGCTCCGAGCTCGGCGTCGAGGGCGACCAGCTGGTCGAGGGCGTCGCGGTGTACCCGGCGGGAGACGGCCGTCGGGCTGATCTCCTCCACCTCGGCGAGCTCGCGTTGGGTCGTGCCGTCGAGCAGCCCGCGCAGGAGGCGCTGGGAGCGCTCGTCGAGGTCGGCGACGAGCAGGTCGCGGTGCCGCAGCGCCGCGTCGAGGGCCAGGCCGACGGGGGAGTCCTCGACCCACCGGGTGCGCACGACGCGCCCCCGGCTGCCCGCCGACTCCTCGTCCCCCTTCGCCCGGGTGATCGCCTCCCGGGCCTGCCACCACCCGGGGCCGTCCTGGACGAGGCCGTCGTCGCTGAGCGCGGTGACCTCGCCGTGGCCGAGTCCGTAGCGGGTCTCGACCTCGGGCAGGAGGCTCAGCCGCAGCAGCAGGGCGGCGTGCACGGCCTCGCCCCGCCGGGCCCAGGCGCCCTGGAACTCGTCGCCCACGGTCACGCGCAGCGGCTGGAGGGGATCGGTCCTGGCGTTGACGAGCGCGATGACCTCTTCGAGCCGTGCATGCAGCGCACGTCGGTCGTCGGCCGCCCGGCTGCGGACGACGTCGCCGATGAGGGTCGCGATCGCGGTCATGTGAACACCATAGATCACTTCAGTTCAAAATGAACCGATATGGTTGATATAGAGGTGAGTGAACCCATCGAGTCACCTCTCGTAGGTGACGAAGGCGAAGCCCTCTCGTGGGCTGCGGGCGACCTCACGCCACCCGGCGTCGACCTCGGGGAAGAAGACCTCGGCCTGCGGCGAGGCGTCGATCTCGGTCAGCTCCAGGCGCGAGGCCAGGTCGATCGTCTGCCGGTAGATCTCACCGCCCCCGACGACGAAGACCTCGCCCGGACCGGCCGCCACGAGGGCCTCGGCCAGCGAGTGGACGACGACCGCCCCGGGCGCGCTCCACGCGTGGTCGGACGTGACGACGACGGTCGTGCGGCCGGGTAGGGCGCGTCCGATCGAGTCCCAGGTGCGGCGACCCATGACCATCGTGCCGCCCATGGTCAGGGCCTTGAAGTGCGCCAGGTCCTCGGGCAGGTGCCACGGCATGCCGCCGTCGACGCCGATGGCGCGGTTGGCCCCGAGCGCGGCGACGAGGACCAGGCGCTGGTCGTGGCCGAGCTCGACGAAGGGGGGCAGCGTCCCCTCCCGCAGCCCCTCGAGCACCACCCGCTCGTGCGGCACGACCTGCGCCGGCAGGTCGTCGAGTCGCCACCACCGCAGGTCCGCCGCCTTGTCGGGCTCCTGCAGCGAGGGCTCACCCGACCACGCGGTGACGTGGAAGAAGAAGTCGGCCCGCTGCTCGATCGGACCGAGCAGGCTCGTGCGCTGCACGGTCGTCAGCGGCGCGGCGGTCTCGACGCGCACCCCGAGCTCCTCGTCGACCTCGCGGTGCAGCGCCTCGCTCGGCGCGCTCGCGTCCTCGACGTGGCCGGCGGCGCCGCAGGCCCACCAGCCGTCCATGAACCCGGTGCCCCGGCGCAGCTGGAGCAGCACCTCGGTGCCCTGCCCGCCCTCGCGGGTCATCACCGCGTAGGACGCGGCGACGAGCGGGACCCGACCGCGCAGGTCGTCGGGGACGCGACGCGGCAGGCTCATACGGCGATCGGCGCCTTGATGCTCGGGGCGGCCTCGTAGCCGACGAGGGTGAAGTCCTCGATCTCGTAGGCGTCGATGGACTCGCGCGGCGTGATCTCCATGCGTGGCAGCGGGCCGGGGGAGCGGGTCAGCTGCTCGTCGGCCTGGTCGAGGTGGTTGCTGTAGAGGTGCGCGTCGCCGAGGGTGTGGACGAACTCGCCCGGCTCCATGTCGACCTGCTGGGCGACCATCATCGTCAGCAGCGCGTAGGAGGCGATGTTGAAGGGCACGCCGAGGAAGATGTCGGCGCTGCGCTGGTAGAGCTGGCACGACAGCCGGGGGCGACCCCCTTCGCTCGCCGGCGTGACGTAGAACTGGAAGATCGTGTGGCAGGGCGGCAGCGCCATCGAGTCGACCTCGGCGACATTCCACGCCGAGACGATGTGCCGGCGGCTGTCGGGGTTGGTCCGCAGGCCCTCGATGACCTTGCTGATCTGGTCGATCGTGCCGCCCTCGGGGGTCGGCCACGAGCGCCACTGGTGCCCGTAGACCGGGCCGAGGTCGCCGTGCTCGTCGGCCCACTCGTCCCAGATGCTGATGCCGCGCTCCTGCAGCCAGCGCACGTTGGTGTCGCCGCGCAGGAACCACAGCAGCTCGCCGATGATCGAGCGCAGGTGCAGCTTCTTCGTCGTCAGGACCGGGAAGCCCTCCGAGAGGTCGAAGCGCATCTGGTGGCCGAAGACGCTGCGGGTGCCGGTCCCGGTCCGGTCCGACTTGTCGACGCCGTGGTCGCGGACGTGCTCGAGGAGGTCGAGGTACTGACGCATGGCGCCACGATAGACGCCACCACCGACGGCTACGCTGAGCCGCATGACGACTTCCCCCTTCGGACGGGTGGTCACCGCGATGGTGACGCCCATGACCCCAGACGGCGCCGTCGACGCGAAGGGCGTCGCCGCCGTCGTCGAGCACCTCGTCGCCAGCGGACACGACGGTGTCGTCGTCAACGGCACCACCGGCGAGTCCCCGACCCTCAGCTCCGCGGAGAGCATCGCGATGGTCGAGACGGTCAAGCAGGCCGCGGGCGACCGCCTCGCCGTGACCGCGGGCGTCGGGTCCAACAACACCGCGCACGCCATCGAGATGGCCACGGCTGCGACCCGGGCCGGCGCCGACGGCCTGCTCGTCGTCTCGCCCTACTACAACAAGCCCACCCAGGCCGGTCTGCTCGCCCACACGCGGGCCATCGCCGATGCGGCGAAGCTGCCGATCATGCTCTACGACATCCCCGGGCGCACCGCTGTCCCCTTCGCCGTGGAGACCCTCGTGGCGCTCGCCGACCACGAGCGCATCGTCGCCGTCAAGGACGCGAAGGGGGACCTGTGGGCCTCCTCGCAGGTCATGGCCGAGACCGACCTGCTCTGGTACTCCGGCGCCGACGAGTACAACCTCGCCCACCTCGCCCAGGGGGCGCACGGTGTCGTCTCCGTCGTCGGCCACGTCGCTGGCCGGCAGTACGCGGACATGATCGCCGCCGTCGACGCCGGTGACCTCGCGGCCGCCCGCGAGATCCACCACCGACTCATCCCCGTGACCAATGCCCTGATGTCGACCTCGCAGGGCGCGATCATGGCCAAGGCCGCGCTCGTCGAGCTCGGCGTCATCGACCACGCGACCGTCCGCCTGCCCTACGTCGAGGGGCCGGCCGAGCACCTCGACGTCCTGCGCAAGGGCCTGGCCGCGTCCGGCATCGGAGGAGGCGCATGAGCCACCCGCACCCCGACCTGCAGCTCCCGCCCCCGCTCGCCGACGGCGCCCTGCGGGTCGTCCCGCTCGGCGGTCTCGGCGAGGTCGGCCGCAACATGGCGGTCGTCGAGCACGACGGCCAGCTGCTCATCATCGACTGCGGTGTGCTCTTCCCCGAGGACCACCAGCCGGGCGTCGACCTGATCCTCCCGGACTTCGAGTACATCCTCGACCGCCTCGACGACGTCCAGGCGATCGTCCTCACGCACGGCCACGAGGACCACATCGGCGCCGTGCCCTACCTGCTCAAGCACAAGCCCGACATCCCGCTCGTCGGCTCGATGCTCACCCTCGCCCTCGTCGAGGCGAAGCTCAAGGAGCACCGCATCAAGCCCTACACCCTCGGGGTGCGCGAGGGCGGGCGCGAGAGCTTCGGCGTCTTCGACTGCGAGTTCATCGCGGTCAACCACTCGATCCCCGACGCGCTCGCCGTCTTCGTGCGCACCGCGGGCGGCACCCTGCTGCACACGGGCGACTTCAAGATGGACCAGCTGCCGCTCGACCGGCGCCTGACCGACCTGCGGGCCTTCGCCCGGGTGGGCGAGGAGGGGGTCGACCTCTTCCTCACCGACTCGACCAATGCCGAGGTCCCCGGCTTCACCACCCCCGAGCGCGAGATCGGGCCGGCGATCGACACCGTCTTCCGCAAGGCCCAGCGCCGGATCATCGTCGCGTGCTTCTCCAGCCACGTGCACCGGGTCCAGCAGGTCCTCGACGCCGCCGAGCGCAACGGCCGCAAGGTCGCGATGGTCGGCCGCTCGATGGTGCGCAACATGGGGATCGCCGCCGACCTGGGCTACCTGCACGTGCCCGACGGCGTGCTCGTCGACGTCAAGAAGCTCGACAACTTCCCCGACGACGAGGTCGTGCTCATCTGCACGGGCAGCCAGGGGGAGCCGATGGCCGCCCTCTCGCGCATGGCCAACCGCGACCACCGCATCGACGTCGGTGACGGCGACACCGTCCTGCTCGCCTCGAGCCTGATCCCGGGCAACGAGAATGCCGTCTACCGGGTCATCAACGGCCTCATGCGCCTGGGCGCCGACGTCGTGCACAAGGGCAATGCCAAGGTGCACGTCTCGGGTCACGCCAGCGCCGGCGAGCTGCTCTACTGCTACAACATCGTCAAGCCGCGCAATGTCATGCCGGTCCACGGCGAGTGGCGCCACCTCGTGGCCAATGCCGACCTGGCGATCGCGACCGGTGTCGACCCCGACCACGTCGTCCTCGCCGAGGACGGGGTCGTCGTCGACCTCGTCGACGGCCGTGCCCGGATCGCCGGCGCCGTGCCCTGCGGCTACGTCTACGTCGACGGCTCGAGCGTCGGCGGGACGACCGAGGAGCTGCTCAAGGACCGCCGCATCCTGCGCGACGAGGGCTTCATCTCCGTCATGGTCGTCGTCGACTCCTCGACCGGCAAGGTCGTCGCCGGGCCGGAGATCACCGCCCGCGGCTTCGCCGAGGACGACGAGATCTTCACCCAGGTCAAGCCCAAGATCATCGCCGCGCTCGACGAGGCGGCCCGCAAGGGCACGACCGACACCCACCAGCTCCAGCAGGTCGTGCGCCGCGCCGTCGGCGGCTGGGTCGGTGGCAAGATCCGCCGCCGCCCGATGATCATCCCCGTCGTCGTCGAGGCCTGAGGCCTGCCGGTCCTCACACGCCCCCCGATTTCCGGGTCACCCGAGAAACTGCCCCTTGCAAGGGTTTCAAACCCTTGCCAAGGGGGCAGTTTCTCTTGTTGGGCCGAAGGGGGCCTGCCGGGTCCCCCCTTCGCCCCACCCGAGGAGGGTCAGAGCGAGCGCAGTGCGCCGAGGAGTCGGTCGATGTGCTCGGGCGTCGTGCCCAGGCCGGCGCTGATCCGCACGGCGGTCTCGTGCTCGGTCTCCGAGAGGAGGTCGTCGACGAGCAGGTGCGCGCAGAACTTGCCGTCGCGCACCCCGATGCCGTGGTCGTCGCCGAGGATGCGCGCGACCTCGCTGCTGTCGTGGCCGTCGACGGTGATCGTCGCGACCGGCGCGCCGTCGACGCCGCCGAAGAGGGTGTGCACACGCACGCCGGGGATCTGCTGCAGGCCGGCGAGCAGGCGGATGCGCAGGGCCTGCTCGTGGTCGATGATCGCCGCCTCGTGCTCGGTGATGAGCTCGCACGCGGTGGCCAGCGCGACGGCTCCCAGGACATTGGGGGAGCCGGCCTCGTGACGCGCCGGGCCGCAGGTCCACTCGGTCTCGTCGAGCCCGACGCGGGCGGTGGCCCCACCGCCGGCGAGGTAGGGCTGCGCCTCGTCGAGCCAGTCGCCCCGCCCGACGAGCACGCCGGCGCCGAAGGGGGCGTAGACCTTGTGCCCGGAGAAGGCGACGTAGTCGACGCCGAGCGCGTCGATGTCGACCCGGCGGTGCGGCGCGACCTGGGCCGCGTCGAGCGCGAAGCGCGCGTCGTGCTCGTGCGCCACGGCGGCGATCCGCTCGATCGGCCAGTGCTCGCCGGTGACGTTGGACGCGCCGGTCGCCACGACGAGGCGGTGCTCGGCCGGGTGGTTGCGCAGCGCCTGGTCGAGCAGGTCGAGCGCCTCGTCGTGGCTGTGCGGCACCGGCAGGCGCAGCACGTCGCCCCACGGCAGCAGCGCCGCGTGGTGCTCCGAGGCGAAGACGAAGACCTTGGTCCCGGTGGGCAGCGCCCGGGCCAGCAGGTTGAAGGAGTCGGTGGTGTTGCGGGTGAAGACGACGTGGTCGTCCTCGCGGGCGCCGACGAAGGCGGCGACGGCCTCACGGGCGGCCTCGTAGCGCGAGCTCGTGACCCGCGAGGCGAAGCCCGCGCCGCGGTGCACGGACGAGTAGGTGACGGCCGCGGCGGCGACCTCGTCGGCCACGGCGGCGAAGGCCGGGGTGGTCGCGCCGTGGTCGAGGTGGGCGTACTCGATGCTCGCGCCGTGCTCGTCGCGGTACGCCAGACCCGCGGAGACGAGCTGGGGCAGGGCAGTGGTCGTGCGGTGCAGGTCGGAGATGGTCATGACGGTGCTCCTGGTCCGTGGGGGACCCGAGGTGTCGACCGCGAGTCCGCGCTTGCCGGGCGACGGTCTGTCGCCGGCCAGGTCGTCACCCGGAGCACCCCACCGCGGAAGGAGGGTTGCCGACCAGCTAGCCGGGGCTTGTCGCTGGTACTCGTGACCTTGGCTCAGACCATAACCGACCGACCACGGCTGCTGTCGACCCTCTGCGGGGCGCGTCTCGCCCCGTGGACATCAGGCCAGCGCGACGGCGAGCACGGCCCCGGCGACGAGATAAGGGCCGAAGGCGAGGTGGGTCGAGCGCTGCGCGCGGCGGGTGACGAGCAGCCCGGCGGCCACGAGGCCGCCGATGACGAAGCCGAGCCAGACCCCCACGGCGAGCGTGCTCCAGCCCAGCCAGGCGAGCGTCGGCGCGATGGAGACCATGAGCTTGGCGTCGCCCATGCCGATCGACCTGCCGAAGAGGACGAAGGCGAGCAGCACCGTCCCACCACCCACGAGCAGCGCCGCCAGACCGGCGCGGGCGAAGGCGCCCCAGTCGCCGGTCGTGGCCGACGCGACGGTGAGCAGTACGGCCTGGACCGGCACGAGCGGCAGCGTGATCGCGTTGGGCAGGCGGTGGACGTCGGCGTCGACGGCGGCGAGGACGAGTCCGGCGAGGGCCAGGGCGAGCGGCGCGAGCAGCACCGGCCAGGTCCGGTCGACGAGCCCGCGCTCCACGACGAGGCCGACGAAGGGAGCGACTCCGGCGACCCAGAGGTGGCGGGGGAGGGGACCCCCTTCGTCCGGCCGGCGGTAGCGACCGGTGCGCAGCCAGCGCCACCCGAGCACCCCGCAGGCGGCCGCGAGGAGCACGACGAGGAGGGTCCGGGAGTCCACGGGGCGAGGCTAACCGCTGCGATCCGTGGCCCGTGGTGCGCGTGTGACGCGTGTGTCGGGGGTGGCTTTCGCCTACCCTGCGAATCATGGCCACTCGTCCGTCGACCACCTCGCGCAGCAAGGGCGCCAGCTCCCGACCCAAGGGCTCCACCCGCCCGTCGGGTCGCAAGGCACCCGCCAAGAGCAGCGCGAAGGGGAGGACCTCCTCCCGCAAGCCCGCCTCCGGCGGCGGTCTGCCGCTGCCCATCGCGGCGGTGCAGCGCACCTGGATGGGGGTCGCTCACGCGACCGGCTCCGGCGTGCGCCGGATTGGCACGAGCGCCGGCCAGATCGAGCCGGAGCACCGTCGGGACGGCTGGGGCTTCCTCGCGATCGCCCTGGCCCTCGTCGTCGCCGTGCCGGCGAGTGGGTGGGGCCTGAGCGGCCTCTTCGGCGACATCGTCCACGCGGTCGCGGCCGGCACCTTCGGTCGGGTCGCCTACGCGCTGCCCATCGTCCTGCTCCTGCTCGGCGTGCGCCTGCTGCGCTCGGCGAGCGAGCCGGCTGCCGACGCCCGGCTGGGCTTCGGCACCGTCATGCTGCTCTTCGCGGCGGCGGGCCTGACCCACATCGCCAAGGACATCCCGCAGCCGCCGGACGGCGCGGGACCGATGCGCGACGCCGGCGGCATCGTCGGCTTCCTCGCCTCCGACCCGCTGTCGACGGCGGTCACCGAGTGGCCGGCGACGATCCTGCTCGTCCTCCTCGGGCTCTTCGCCCTCCTGCTCCTCACCGGCACCCCGCTGCACGAGGTGCCGCAGCGCCTGGCCTACGTGCGCGCCGCCTTCACGGGCGAGGTGCCGAGCCACGTCACCGCGGCCGACGTCGACGCCCGCCACGACGCGCCCAAGGCGGCGGTCACCCGCGCCCGGCGCCGACGCACCATCGACCCCGAGGACGAGCAGTCCCGGCGAGCGCGACGGCGACACCGCCTACGACCAGGCCGCCGTCGTCCAGCCGGTCGGCAGGGCCGCCGCAAGAAGCCGGCGTCACCCGCCGAGGCCGAGGAGACGACCGAGACCCCGCAGGCCGAGGCCGGGCGGCCCGCGCCCCGGCGAGAAGCGCCCGACGAAGAACCCCGCCGTCGCGCCGATCGCGAGCGGCAAGACCGAGCTGCAGCCGCCGCCCACGACCCAGCTGCCGCAGCGGGTCGAGCAGCTCGCCCTCGCCGGCGACGTCACCTACACGCTGCCCGACAGCCAGTACCTCAAGCCCGGCGCGCCGCACAAGGAGCGCTCGGCGGCCAACGACAAGGTCGTCGAGTCGCTGACGGGTGTCCTCGACGAGTTCGGCATCGACGCCCAGGTCACCGGCTTCCACCGCGGCCCGACCGTCACCCGCTACGTCGTCGAGCTCGGCCCGGGCGTCAAGGTCGAGCGCGTCACGGCCCTGTCGAAGAACATCGCCTATGCCGTCGCCTCCGCCGACGTGCGCATCCTCAGCCCCATCCCCGGCAAGTCCGCCATCGGCATCGAGATCCCCAATGCCGACAAGGAGATGGTCTGCCTCGGCGACGTGCTGCGCTCCGACGTGGCCCGCAACAACGAGCACCCGATGGTCATGGGCGTCGGCAAGGACGTCGAGGGCGGCTACGTCATCGCCAACCTCGCGAAGATGCCGCACATCCTCGTCGCCGGCGCCACCGGCTCCGGCAAGTCGTCCTTCGTCAACTCGATGATCACCTCGATCCTCATGAGGGCGACGCCCGACGAGGTGCGCATGGTGCTCGTCGACCCCAAGCGAGTGGAGCTGACGGCCTACGAGGGCATCCCGCACCTCATCACGCCGATCATCACCAACGCCAAGAAGGCCGCCGAGGCCCTCCAGTGGGTCGTGCGCGAGATGGACATGCGCTACGACGACCTCGCGACCTTCGGCTACAAGCACGTCGACGACTACAACAAGGCCGTCAAGGCGGGCAAGGTCGAGCCGATCCCCGGCAGCGAGCGGGTCATCCAGCCCTATCCCTACCTCCTCGTCATCGTCGACGAGCTCGCCGACCTGATGATGGTCGCGCCCCGCGACGTCGAGGACTCGATCGTGCGCATCACCCAGCTCGCGCGCGCCGCCGGCATCCACCTCGTCCTCGCGACCCAGCGCCCGTCGGTCGACGTCGTGACCGGCCTGATCAAGGCCAACGTCCCCTCGCGCATGGCCTTCGCCACCTCGTCGCTCGCCGACTCGCGCGTCGTCCTCGACCAGCCCGGCGCGGAGAAGCTGCTCGGCCAGGGTGACGCCCTCTTCCTGCCGATGGGCAAGTCCAAGCCGATGCGAGTCCAGGGCGCCTGGGTCACCGAGTCGGAGATCGAGCACGTCGTCGGGCACGTCACCGGCCAGCTCAAGCCGACCTACCGCGAGGACGTCGCCCCCGAGACGCCCAAGAAGCAGATCGACGAGGACATCGGCGACGACCTCGACGTGCTGCTGCAGGCGACCGAGCTGGTCGTCACGACGCAGTTCGGCTCGACGTCGATGCTCCAGCGCAAGCTGCGCGTCGGCTTCGCCAAGGCGGCCGGCTCATGGACCTGCTCGAGTCGCGCGGCGTCGTCGGCCCCTCCGAGGGTTCCAAGGCGCGCGACGTGCTCATCACGCCCGAGGACCTGCCGACGACCCTCGCCCTGATGAAGGGGGAGGAGCCCCCGGCTCCCGAGGGCGACGCGCCCGCGGATGCCGAGGGGGACCACGCCGAGGGCGACACGACCCCGGTGAACCAGCCCGCCGGGCAGGTCTCCACCGACACCGACGTCATCGACCTGCGCGAGGGCTCACCGGCCGCGTCGCAGGACCGCTACGCGGAGGACCCGATCGGCACCGAGGTCGTCGAGGAGTGGACCGAGGACGACGACGAGGACGCCTGGTCGCTCACCGACCGTCGGTGACGCCCACCTCGGCCTCGTCGGTGACGCCCTCCGGCGCCGCCACCACACCCGCCTCGACGAGCTCGGCGCGCACGTCGTCGTAGAACTCCTGCACGGCGGCCGTGCCCTCGACCGGGCCGGCCGGCGAGCATGCCGTCGGCCCCTAGGAGGACCGCGCCGGGCGTCCCGACACGGAAGATGCGGGACGTGATGGCCGACGGGTCCTGCAGCACCCGGCCGGCGAGCGTCGGCTCGGCCGCGACGACGTCCTCGAGCGCGGTGTAGACGACCGCCCGCACCCGCACCGGCCCGAGCCCCTCGTCCCACGCCTCGACCTCGTCGATGACCGGTCGGCACGAGCCGCACGTGGGGGAGACGAAGAGCAGGAGCACCGCGCCGCCCGCGGTGAGCTCGTGCATCGTCGTCTCGTGGCCCGACTCCTCGACGAGGGTGGCGAAGGGGATGGGCTGACGGGCGTAGTCCGCGTCCTCGTCGTCCTGCGCGCCGGCCACCTCGCCGGTGCCGATGACGCCGGAGGAGGTCACCCCCTTCGTCCCACCGAAGGTGACTACGACGACCGCGACGGTGAGCACGACCAGGCCCAGCCAGACCCAGGTCTGCGCCGAGGCGCCGAGCAGGCGGGCCGCGACCGAGGCATCGGCCGTCGCCGACCACACCCCGAGGGCGGCGACGACGACGAGCAGCACATTGCGCAGCGCGGTCCGGCGGGTCACCTCGCCCAGCCCGAGCCGACCGAAGCAGCTGCACGTCACCGGGAAGTCGAAGCCGAGGGCCCGCACGACGACGGCGAGGTAGACGGCGAAGAGGACGAGCGCGAGGACCGCCACGACGAGGGCGAAGGGGGGCGGTGTCACGATGATCGCCACGGCGAGCACGATCTCGGCCCATGGCAGCAGTGCGGGCGCGGGGGAGTCGGTGAGGGCCCGCGGCACCTGCAGCTCGCCGAAGGCGCTGCGCGTCTCCTCGGGGTGACGGACCTTGGCGATGCCGCTCACGACCAGCAGGAGGGCGGCGAGGAGCGGGGGCAGCAGCAGCGGGGCGTCGAGCACAGCGCGAGTCTAGGGTTGCCCCATGACGAAGGCCTGGTACGAGCTCGACAGCCGCCCGACGGGAGTCCGCTACTGGGCGGCTGTCGTCCGCAAGCAGCCGTCGGCGATCCTCGTCGGCATCCAGCTCCTCGCGATCGTGCTGCTGCCGTGGGTGGAGTCGGAGAACTGGGGCCGGGCGGTCATCACCTCGCTGTCGCTCTTCGCGGTGACCTTCGGCATCTGGGTCGTGCGCTCCACGCCGGCGCTCACCTGGCTGGCGCTGGGCATCGGCTTCCCGGCCTTCGTGCTCGAGGTGTGGTCGGTCATCGACCGGAGCAACGTGCCGGTGACCTTCGCCGCGCACCTGATGCTGGCCGTCTTCTACATGTACGTCGCCTACGGCCTGGTGGCCTACATGTTCGCCGACACGTGGGTGACCAAGGACGAGCTCTTCGCGGTGGGAGCGGCCTTCACCGTCCTGCTCTTCGGCTTCACCTACCTCTTCGTCGCGATCCAGACGCTCGAGCCGGGGTCCTTCGACGGGCACACCGGCATCGGGCCGAAGTCCTTCCTCGAGCTGCTCTACTTCTCCGCGGCCAACCTCACGAGCGTCGGCCTGTCGGACATCGTGGCGATCCAGCCTCACGCCCGGGCCGCGACGATCATCGAGCAGCTGGGCGGGGTGCTCTACGTCGCCATGGTCATCTCGCGTCTCGTGGCCCTGACGGTCAGCCGCGCGCGCAGCTGAGCGATCGCGTCGTTTCGGTCGAGCCACTCCCGGCCGCCTAGAGTGGGGTCCATGTCCACCCCTGCCCGTAGCGTCGCCCTCGTCACCCTGGGGTGCACCCGCAACGACGTCGATTCCGAGGAGCTCGCCGGCCGCCTGTCCGCAGAGGGGTGGACCCTCGTCGACGACGCCGCCCAGGCCGATGTCGCGGTCGTCAACACCTGTGGCTTCATCGAGCAGGCCAAGAAGGACTCGATCGACGCGATCCTCGAGGCCAATGACCTGCGCGAGCACGGTCGGACGCAGAAGGTCGTGGCCGTCGGCTGCCTCGCCGAGCGCTACGGCAAGGAGCTCGCCGACGAGCTGCCCGAGGCCGACGCGGTGCTCGGCTTCGACTCCTACACCGACATGAGCGCCCACCTGCGCGCGGTCCTCGACGGCCACGCCCCCGAGGCCCACGTGCCCGGTGACCGCCGCAAGCTGCTGCCGATATCCCCGGTCGACCGCGACGCGAGCGAGGTGGCCCTGCCGGGGCACAACGCCTCCGACCTGCCGCGTGCCCGCCTCGACGACCGGCCCTGGGCGCCGCTGAAGATCGCCTCCGGCTGCGACCGCCGCTGCGCCTTCTGCGCGATCCCGACCTTCCGTGGGGCCTTCGTGTCCCGGCGCCCCAACGACGTCGTGGCCGAAGGGAGGTGGCTCGCCTCCCAGGGCGTGCGCGAGCTCTTCCTCGTGAGCGAGAACTCGACGTCCTACGGCAAGGACCTCGGTGACCTCGACCTGCTCGAGCAGCTGCTGCCCGAGCTCGTCGCCATCGAGGGCGTCGAGCGAGTGCGCGTGTCCTACCTGCAGCCCGCCGAGATCCGTCCCGGCCTCCTGCGCGCCATGGCGAGCATCCCGGGCGTCGTGCCCTGGTACGACATCTCCTTCCAGCACGCGGCCGGGCCGCTGCTGCGGCGGATGCGCCGGTTCGGCGACACCGAGTCCTTCCTCGGCCTCATCGAGGGCATCCGTGAGCGGCAGCCCGAGGCCGGCGTCCGGTCCAACGTCATCGTCGGCTTCCCCGGCGAGACCGACGAGGACGTCGCCGAGCTGGAGCGCTTCCTCGTCGCCGCTCGTCTCGACGTCGTCGGCGTCTTCGGCTACTCCGACGAGGACGGCACCGAGGGCGAGCTGCTCGACGACAAGGTCGACCCCGACGTCATCGCCGAGCGGGTCGACCGGCTGACCCGGCTCGTCGAGGAGCTGACCGCCCAGCGGGCGGAGGAGCGCATCGGTGAGACCGTCACCGTCCTCGTCGAGGAGGTCGACGAGGAGAGCGGCGAGGTCGTCGGACGAGCCGCCCACCAGGGGCCCGACGTCGACGGCGTCACCCTGCTCACCGGCGACGTCGAGGGCTTCGAGGTCGGGGCGCTCGTCGTGGCCGAGGTCGTGGGCACCGAGGGCATCGACCTCGTGGCGGAGGTGCGCGCATGACCACCGAGCAGACGACTCCCGCTCCCAGTCCGTGGAACCTGCCCAATGCGCTGACGGTCATGCGCATCCTGCTCGTGCCCGTCTTCGTCTGGCTGGTGCTCAGCCACGGCGCGACGACACCAGCACGAGGTGGTGGGCCTGGGGTGTCTTCGCCATCGCCATCATCACCGACCGCATCGACGGCGACCTGGCCCGGCAAGGGTCTCGTGACCGACTTCGGCAAGGTCGCGACCCGATCGCCGACAAGGCGCTCACCGGGGCCGGCTTCATCACCCTGTCGATGATCGGCGAGATCCCGTGGTGGATCACCGTCGTCATCCTCGCCCGCGAGCTCGGTATCACGCTCATGCGCTTCTGGGTCATCCGGCACGGCGTCATGCCGGCCAGCCGCGGCGGGAAGATCAAGACCTTCCTCCAGGCCCTGGCGATCGGCCTCTTCGTCATCCCGCTGAGCACCCTGCCCCTGGAGATGGTGTGGCGCGGCCTGGCGTGGGTCATCCTCGTGGCTGCCCTCGTCGTCACCGTCGCGACGGCCGTCGACTACGTCATGAAGGCCCTCACCCTGCGCTCCACGAGCGAGCGCGCGCAGATGAAGCGGGAGCGCAAGGCGACGCGTGATCGCTGACGGTGCTGGCTCGGCCGACGCCGCCGAGGTGCTCGCGGCCCTCGCCCACCGCGGCTGGACCCTGGGGACCGCGGAGTCGCTGACCGGGGGGCTGCTCGCCGCGACCGTCGTCGAGGTCCCCGGTGCGTCGTTGGTCTTCGCCGGCTCGGTCGTCGCCTACGACCCCGCCGTCAAGATCTCGCTCTTGGGCGTCGACCCGGCCCTCGTGGACCGTGTCGGCACCGTCGACGAGCAGGTCGCGACCCAGATGGCGCAGGGTGCCCGTCGGGCGCTCGGGGTCGACCTGGCCCTCGCGACGACCGGGGTCGGCCGGTCGGGGCCGAGCGAGGGACACCGGCCGGGACCGTCTGGCTCGCCTGCGCGTCGCCGTCGGGACTACGCACGCGCCGTCTGGCGTTGACCGGGGAGCGTCCCGCCCGTGCGGGCGGGCGCGGTGCAGGCCGCGCTCGACCTGGCGCGTGACGCCCTGCTGACCGTCGGCGGGGACACGCCTGACCGTTGACGGTCGGGCGGGGTACGGTGGACCCAGACGTGAGAGAGATGTCGAGGAGGTGACCCATGGTGGTGCTGCTGCGTGAAGAGCTCGGTGACGTGCTGCGCGATGCGCGCCGCTCGCAGGGTCGCACCCTGCGAGACATCTCGGCCAAGGCGTCGGTCTCCCTCGGCTACCTGAGCGAGATCGAGCGTGGGGAAAAGGAAGCCAGCTCCGAGCTGCTCGCCTCGATCTGCGCGGCCCTCGAGATGCCGATGTCGCACGTCTTCACCGAGATCGCCCAGCGGGCCGACCGCGCCGAGCGCTCCAGCGCCCCGGTCACCCTGCCCGTCGCCTCCCGCGACGACGAGGTCGTCTCCGCCGCCTGACCCAGAGGCGTCCCTGCCGCCTGACGCCAGAGGCGTCCTTGCCGCCCGACCCCCACGCGCGTCACTCACGGTCGTGCGCGTCGGCGCGAGCCCAGAGGTCCCTGCGGTCGCCCGTCATCGGTCGGGGCGAGCCCGCCCTGGCAGGTCGGGCAGGAGAAGAAGACCCGATCGACCCCGGCACGCCCGAGCGGAGCCACCCGGACCGTGGTCCCGCAGCGGCGGCAGGGCGCCCCGAGCGCCCGTGGACCCAGCTGCGCTGGTCGGCTCGCAGCACCCCGGTCGAGGACTGCACGGCGTGCTCCTTGCCCCGGTCCATGAGCTCGTGGACCCGGGCCACGAGCGCCGCGCGCTCGTCGGGGGTCAGGTCGGCAGCTGCCCGCCACGGGTGCAGCCGCTGGACGAAGAGCGCTTCGCTGGCCCAGAAGGTGCCGACCCCGGCGAGCACCCGCTGGTCGAGCAGCGCCGCCGCGATCGAGACGCCAGCCGGCTGCTCGCCCAGACGGCGGGCGACGACCTCTGGCTCCCAGTCGGCGCCGAGAACGTCAGGCCCGAGGTGCCCGACGAGCCGGTGCTCCTCGGCGCTCGGCACGACGTCGAGCTCGCCCAGACGCAGTCCGAGGGTGGTCCACTCGTCGTTGCCGATCGCGGCGCGCAGGTCAGGTCGACGAAGGGAGCGTGCCGCCGCCTGCGAGCCCGCAGCCTCGACCCGCCAGGAGCCCTCCATGCGCAGGTGCGTGTGCAGGGTCCAGCCGGAGGCGAAGCGGTGGAGCAGGTGCTTGCCACGCGGCACGACCTCGTCGACGACCGCACCGGTCAGGGGTGCCTCGTCGACCTCGCCCACCGCAGGTCGACGAGCCCTGCGGGACGGCCGGCCAGCGCCGCGTGCAGCCGCTGGGCGGTCCGCCAGACCGTGTCGCCCTCGGGCACCGTCAGCGCCGCCCGCCGGGCCGCAGTCGCAGCCCTCGGGGAGTCATGGTGAAGCCCGCACCCGTGAGCGCGAGGGCCAGCGGCTCCTCGGACCCGAGCACCGGCGGCCCCGTCGGCGCGCTGCACCGTGAGTC
>NZ_JBNFOF010000050.1:0-16366 GCF_057364645.1 Janibacter sp. CFPM2_SD2 | reverse complement strand
CCTGCGCGACCACGTCGGGCTGCTCGCCCGGCTCGTCCTCGGGGTCGTTGCTCGTCGTCGCCGGCGCGCTCAAGGTCGGCAACCCGCTCGGCGCGGCCCGGGCCGTGCAGGCCTACGACGTCCTGCCCTTCGAGCTGGCGCGCTGGATCGGCTATGCCCTGCCGTGGGTCGAGATCGTCGTCGGCGTGCTGCTCGTCCTCGGGCTCTTCACCCGGGTGTCCGCGGTCATGGGGACCGTGCTCATGCTCGCCTTCGTCATCGGCATCGCGCAGGCGTGGGCCCGCGGGCTGAGCATCGACTGCGGCTGCTTCGGAGGCGGCGGTCAGGTGGCTCCCGAGCAGACGAAGTACGGTCGCGAGATTGCTCGCGACCTCGGCCTCGCCGTGTGCGGGGCATGGCTGGCCATCCGGTCGAGATCGACCTGGAGCCTCGACCGGCTCCTCTTCGGGGACAAGGAGATGCAGTGAGCACCAACGACCGCAAGGCCAAGGCGCAGGCGGCCGCCCGGGGCACCGGGGGCGGCGCCAACGTCATCGTCGTCGCCGGCATCGTCGCCGTCCTGGCGATCGCCCTCGTCGTGGGCGGTGTCATCTGGGCCAGCCGCGACGGCGGCGGCTCGGGCGGCGGCGCGAGCCAGCTGCCCGACGGCGTGACGAAGGGGGAGCCCATCGAGCCCTTCGCCTCGGCGAAGCGGGCCGAGGACGCCCCGGTCGTCGATGTCTACGAGGACTTCCGCTGCCCGATCTGCCGGACCTTCGAGTCGTCGATGGGCGACTCGATCAACGAGCTGGCCAAGGACGGCAAGATCCGCCTGCGCGTCCACCTCAAGACGGTCATCGACACCAACACCGGCGGCGACTCGTCGGCCGTCGCCGGGTCGAGCGCCGTCTGCGCCGCCGACCAGGGGAAGTGGGAGGAGTACCACCAGGCGCTCTTCGCGCTGCAGCCCGAGGAGGAGACCCGCGAGGGCTTCCCGACGAGCGACTACACCAAGGCGGCGAAGGAAGCCGGGCTCTCGGGGGACGCCATGTCGTCATGGCAGCAGTGCACCGACAAGGAGACCTACGTCGACTACGTGCAGAGCGTCGACGACCAGAGCGTCAAGGACGGGATCACCGGCACGCCGGTCATCGAGGTGGAGGGCACCCAGCTCAACTGGGGGTCGCTCCTCGACCAGGGCTCCATGACCGCCGACACCCAGCGCCTCGAGGAGATTCTCACGAGTGGCAAGGTCCCGCAGGACCTGGTGGCCACCCCGTGACGACTCCGGCGCTCCTCCCTTCGCCCACCGTCGGGGTCCTCGAGCTGGGGCCGCTGACGATCCACGCCTACGCCCTGTGCATCCTCGCGGGCATCGCCGCGGCGATCTGGATCGGTGACCAGCGTCTGCGCGCCCGCGGGGGCGAGGAGGGTGCGGTCCTCGACGTCGCCATGTGGGCGGTGCCCTTCGGCATCGTCGGCGGCCGGATCTACCACGTCATCACCACGCCCCAGCCCTACTTCGGCGAAGGGGGGCACCCTCTCGACGCCCTGAAGATCTGGGAGGGCGGGCTCGGCATCTGGGGTGCGGTGGCGCTCGGCGCCGTCGGTGCCTGGATCGGCTGCCGGCAGTTCGGGGTGTCCTTCCTCACCTTCGCCGACGCCGTGGCGCCCGGCATCCTCGTGGCCCAGGCCATCGGCCGGTGGGGCAACTGGTTCAACAACGAGATCTACGGCCCCGAGACCGATCTGCCGTGGGGCCTGGAGATCCATCGCTGGGCGGGTGGTCGCGCGGCGGTCGACGCGGCGGGGGACCCGATCGTCCTGGGCACCTTCCACCCGACGTTCCTCTACGAGTCGCTCTTCCTGCTCGTCCTCGCCATCGTGATCATCGCCGTCGACCGGCGGGTGCGGCTGGCGCCGGGGCAGGTCATGGCCCTCTACATCGCGGGCTACCCCGTGGGGCGCTTCTTCATCGAGATGCTGCGCACCGATGCCGCGAACACGATCCTGGGACTGCGCGTCAACATCTGGACGAGCCTCGCCGTCTTCGTCCTCGGTGTGGTTCTGTACATCGTCCTCGGCCGACGCGCACGCTCGGGCGAGGAGACGAATATCTCAGATAGTGAGAAGTCGCCTCTCAGTAGGTAAGACAGGCGCTGTTACACTTCCACTCGCCGTGGCCGTCGACGTCCGCGGATGCCCCTGAAACAGGTACCCGTCGACCCGGACCCGGAGTCCCGGGTACCTTCCCGAACCTTCACACCCGAGGACGGTGACCGACGTGACCGATGTGTCCTTCTCCCCTTATGAGCGCTGGTCCGCCCTGCCGCCCGACACCGGTCTCTACCGCCGTGACACCGAGAAGGACGCCTGCGGCGTCGCCATGGTCGCCACGATGCGCGGTCACGCCGGTCACGACATCGTCGACCACGCCCTGCTCGCCCTGACCAACCTCGAGCACCGTGGCGCCACCGGCGCGACCCGCTCGTCGGAGACGGTGCCGGCATCCTCAGCCAGGTCCCCGACCGGTTCTTCCGGGAGGTCGTCGACTTCGAGCTGCCCGAGGCCGGGCACTACGCCGTCGGCACCGCCTACGTCCCGACGGACGCGGCCGAGCGCGAGGCGATGACCCAGCGCATCGACGAGATCGTCCGCGAGGAGGGCCTGCAGGTCCTCGGCTGGCGTCAGGTGCCGGTGGAGCGAGAGATCGTCGGCCAGATGGCCCGCGACTGCATGCCCGACTTCTGGCAGCTCTTCGTCGCCGCCCCCGGCGGCGAGGTCTCCGGCCTGACCCTCGAGCGCCTCGCCTTCGTCGCCCGCAAGCGCGCCGAGCGCGAGACCGGCGTCTACTTCGCCTCGCTGTCGGCCCGCACGATCGCCTACAAGGGCATGCTGACCACCGCGCAGCTCGAGCCCTTCTACCCGGACCTGTCGGACGAGCGCTTCGAGAGCGAGCTCGCGCTCGTCCACTCGCGCTTCTCGACCAACACCTTCCCCAGCTGGCCGCTCAGCCACCCCTTCCGGTTCATCGCGCACAACGGCGAGATCAACACGGTCAAGGGCAACCGCAACTGGATGCGGGCGCGCGAGTCCCTGCTGAGCAGCGACATCATCCCCGGCGACTTGCAGCGGATCATGCCGATCTGCGCCCCGGAGGCGTCGGACTCGGCGTCCTTCGACGAGGTGCTCGAGCTGCTCCACCTCGGTGGCCGCTCGCTCCCGCACGCCGTGCTGATGATGATCCCCGAGGCGTGGGAGAACCACGCGACCATGCCGCAGGAGCTCAAGGACTTCTACGAGTTCCACTCCATGTTCATGGAGCCCTGGGACGGCCCGGCCTGCGTGACCTTCACCGACGGCAGCCTCGTCGGCGCGGTCCTCGACCGCAACGGCTTGCGTCCCGGTCGCTACTGGGTCACCGACGACGGCCTCGTCGTCCTCGCCTCCGAGTCGGGCGTGCTCGACCTCGAGCCCGAGCACGTCGTCCAGAAGGGGCGTCTGACGCCGGGCCGCATGTTCCTGGTCGACACCGCCGCCGGGCGGATCGTCGAGGACGCCGAGATCAAGGGCCAGCTCGCGGCCGAGCACCCCTACGGGCAGTGGCTGGACGAGGGCCGGATCATGCTCGGCGACCTGCCGCCGCGCGAGCACATCCTGCACACGCCGGCGTCCGTCGCCCGCCGCCAGCAGACCTTCGGCTACACGCAGGAGGAGCTGAAGATCCTGCTCACGCCCATGGCGGAGAAGGCCATGGAGGCGCTCGGCTCGATGGGCACCGACACCCCGGTGGCGGTCCTGTCGGAGAAGCCGCGGCTGATCTTCGACTACTTCACCCAGATGTTCGCCCAGGTGACCAACCCGCCGCTCGACGCGATCCGCGAGGAGCTCGTCACCGCGCTCGGCACGGCGATCGGCCCGGAGGGCAATGTCCTCGACGCCGACCCCGACCACGCCCGCCAGGTCGTCCTGCCCTTCCCCGTCATCGACAACGACGAGCTGGCCAAGATCGTCCACATCGACGCCGACGGCGAGCTGCCGGGCAAGGCGACGCACGTCGTGCGCGGTCTCTACGACGTGACCGGGGGAGAGGAGGCGCTGCGCGCCACCCTGACCCGGATCTGCACAGAGGTCTCCGACGCGATCGCCGAGGGCGCCCGGTTCATCGTGCTGTCCGACCGCGACTCCGGTCGCGACCTCGCGCCGATCCCGTCGCTGCTGCTCACCTCGGCCGTGCACCACCACCTCATCCGGGAGCGCACGCGCACCCAGGTCGGCCTGATCGTCGAGACCGGTGACGTCCGCGAGGTGCACCACGTCGCGCTGCTCATCGGCTACGGCGCCGCCGCGGTCAACCCCTACCTGGCCATGGAGTCCGTCGAGGACATGGTCCGTCGCGGGGTCATCACCGCTGTCGACGAGGAGACGGCGGTCCGCAACCTCATCAAGGCGCTCGGCAAGGGCGTGCTCAAGGTGATGTCGAAGATGGGCATCTCCACCGTGGCCTCCTACCGCGGCGCCCAGGTCTTCGAGGCGCTCGGCCTGAGCCAGGAGCTCGTCGACGAGTACTTCACCGGCACGGTGAGCCAGCTCGGCGGCATCGGTCTCGACGTCATCGCGGCCGAGACCGCGGCCCGGCACGCGCGGGCCTACCCGCCGGAGGGCATGCGCCCGCCGCACCGGGTCCTCGAGGTCGGTGGCGAGTACAAGTGGCGTCGCGAGGGCGAGCCGCACCTCTTCGACCCGGAGACGGTCTTCCGTCTCCAGCACTCCACCAGGGCGCGGCGCTACGACATCTTCAAGCAGTACACCGACCGGGTCAACGAGCAGTCCGAGCGGCTGATGACCCTGCGCGGGCTCTTCGCCCTCGCTGACGACCGCCCGTCGATCCCCATCGACGAGGTCGAGCCGGTGAGCGAGATCGTCAAGCGCTTCTCCACCGGTGCGATGAGCTACGGCTCGATCAGCCGCGAGGCCCACGAGACCCTCGCGGTCGCGATGAACCGCCTCGGTGCCCGCTCCAACACGGGTGAGGGGGGCGAGGACCTCGAGCGCCTCATGGACCCCGAGCGTCGCAGCTCGATCAAGCAGGTCGCTTCGGGCCGCTTCGGCGTCACGTCGGCCTACCTGACCAACAGCGACGACATCCAGATCAAGATGGCCCAGGGCGCCAAGCCGGGCGAAGGGGGGCAGCTCCCGGGCCACAAGGTCTACCCGTGGGTCGCGAGCACCCGTCACTCGACCCCGGGTGTCGGCCTGATCAGCCCGCCGCCGCACCACGACATCTACTCGATCGAGGACCTGGCGCAGCTGATCCACGACCTGAAGAACGCCAACCCGCAGGCGCGCGTGCACGTCAAGCTCGTCAGCGAGATCGGCGTCGGGACGGTCGCGGCGGGCGTGAGCAAGGCGCACGCCGACGTCGTGCTCATCTCGGGTCACGACGGCGGCACCGGCGCCTCGCCGCTCACCTCCCTCAAGCACGCCGGTGGTCCGTGGGAGCTTGGCCTCGCGTCGACCCAGCAGACCCTCGTGCTCAACGGCCTGCGCGACCGCATCGCGGTGCAGGTCGACGGGCAGATCAAGACCGGCCGCGACGTCCTCATCGGCGCGCTGCTCGGTGCCGAGGAGTTCGGCTTCGCGACGGCACCGCTCGTCGTCAGCGGCTGCATCCTCATGCGGGTGTGCCACCTCGACACCTGCCCGGTCGGCATCGCGACGCAGAACCCCGAACTGCGCGAGCGCTACTCGGGCCAGCCGGAGTTCGTCGAGACCTTCTTCGAGTACATCGCCGAGGAGGTGCGTGAGCTGCTCGCCGAGCTCGGCTTCCGCACCCTCGACGAGGCCATCGGCCGGGTCGACCTGCTCGACACCCGCAAGGCGGTCGAGCACTGGAAGGCCTCGGGTCTCGACCTGGGCCCGATCTTCGCCAAGGTCAGCTCCTTCGACGGCTCGGGCGTGCGCCACGCGCGGGCCCAGGACCACGGCCTCGACAAGGCGCTGGACCACGAGCTCATCGCGGCGGCGCAGCCGGCCCTCGAGGGTGGCGAGCACGTCGCGGCGGAGTTCGCGGTGCGCAACGTCAACCGCACGCTCGGGACGATGCTCGGCCACGAGGTGACCAAGCGGCACCCGGAGGGCCTGCCCGACGGCACGATCGAGCTGACCCTCACCGGCTCGGCCGGTCAGAGCCTCGGCGCCTTCCTGCCCGCAGGCATCACCGTGACGATGGTCGGCGATGCCAACGACTACGTCGGCAAGGGCCTGTCCGGTGGTCGCATCATCGTGCGGCCCCCGGAGGACGCGAAGTACGTCGCCGAGGACAACGTCATCGCCGGCAACGTCATCGGCTACGGCGCCACCTCGGGCGAGATCTTCCTCCGTGGTGTCGTCGGCGAGCGCTTCTGCGTCCGCAACTCTGGCGCCACCGCCGTCGTCGAGGGCGTCGGCGACCACGGCTGCGAGTACATGACCGGTGGCACGGTCCTCGTCCTCGGGCCGACCGGCCGCAACTTCGCGGCCGGCATGTCCGGGGGCAATGCCTTCGTGCTCGATCTCGACGAGTCCCTCGTCAACCCCGAGCTCGTCGATGTCACCCCCCTTCGCGAGGGCGACCGGGAGGTCGTGAGTGGTCTGCTCCAGCAGCACCTCGAGCGCACCGGCTCCGCCGTCGCCCAGCGTCTGCTCGACGAGGGTGGTGCGGGCCTGCACCGCATCAAGCTCGTCCTGCCCCGCGACTACCAGCGCGTCCTCGACGTGCGGGCGGACGCCGAGGCCGAGGGCCTCGACGTCGACGGCTCCGTCGTCTGGGACCGGATCATGGAGGCTTCCCGTGGCTGACCCGCACGGCTTTCTCAACACCCGCGAGCGCGAGCTCCCGCAGCGTCGCCCCGTCGACGTGCGCATCAAGGACTGGAAGGAGGTCTACGAGGAGCAGGAGCGCGGCCAGCTGCAGCGCCAGGCCGGCCGCTGCATGGACTGCGGCATCCCCTTCTGCCACTCGGGCTGCCCGCTGGGCAACCTCATCCCGGAGTGGAACGACCTCGCCTGGCGCGGCGACTGGCACGACGCCATCGAGCGGCTGCACGCGACCAACAACTTCCCGGAGTTCACCGGTCGCCTGTGCCCGGCGCCCTGCGAGACCGCCTGCGTGCTCGGCATCAACCAGCCGGCCGTGACGATCAAGCAGATCGAGGTGCGCACGATCGAGGAGGCCTTCGGCCGCGGCGACGTGCCCCCGCAGATCCCCGACCGGCTCACCGGCAAGACCGTTGCGGTCGTCGGCTCGGGCCCGGCCGGCCTGGCCGCGGCCCAGCAGCTGACCCGCGCCGGTCACACGGTGGCCGTCTACGAGCGCGCGGACGCCCCGGGCGGCCTGCTGCGCTACGGCATCCCGGAGTTCAAGATGGAGAAGCGGGTCCTCGACCGGCGCATCCAGCAGATGACCTCCGAGGGCACCCGATTCCGCTCCGGTGTCGACATCGGCAACGAGATCACCGGCCAGCAGCTGCGGGACCGCTACGACGCCGTCGTCCTCGCGATCGGTGCGACCGTGCCCCGCGACCTGCCGGTCCCGGGCCGGGAACTCGACGGTGTCGTCCAGGCGATGGACTTCCTCCCGCCGGCCAACCGGGTCGCGCTCGGCGAGGAGGTCGAGGGCCAGGTCACCGCCGAGGGCAAGGACGTCATCATCATCGGTGGCGGCGACACCGGCGCCGACTGCATCGGCACCTCCATCCGTCAGGGCGCGAAGTCCGTGACGAGCCTGGAGATCATGCCGCAGCCGGGCACGGAGCGTCCGGGCAGCCAGCCGTGGCCGACCTACCCGATGCTCTTCCGCGTTGCCTCGGCGCACGAGGAGGGCGGCGACCGGGTCTACGCCGTGTCGACGACCGAGATCATCGGCGACGACGAGGGCAAGGTCTCCGGCCTGCGCCTGACCGAGGTCGAGCGCACGGACCAGGGCTTCGAGCCGGTCGAGGGCACCGAGCGGGTCCTGCCGGCCCAGCTCGTCCTGCTCGCCATGGGCTTCCTCGGCCCCGACCCCGAGGGTGTCGTGGCGCAGCTCGGGCTCGAGACCGACGAGCGCTCCAACATCGTGCGCGGCAAGGACTACCAGACCGGTGTCCCGGGCGTCTTCGTCGCCGGTGACGCTGGCCGCGGGCAGTCGCTCATCGTGTGGGCGATCGCCGAGGGCCGCGCCGCAGCCAACGGTGTGGACACCTATCTCATGGGCCGCTCGCAGCTGCCGCGCCCGATCAACCCCACGGACCGTCCGCTCGTCGTCTGAGCCGGCACGGCCCGACGAAGGGGGATGACCGTCTCGGCGGTCATCCCCCTTCGTCCGTGGTGACGTCGCGGTCATAGGGTGGTGACATGCGTCGCGCCAAAATCGTGTCCACCCTCGGTCCCTCGACATCCACCCCCGAGCGCATCCGTGAGCTGGTCTCGGCCGGCATGGACGTCGCCCGGCTCAACCTCTCGCACGGCGAGTACGCCGTCCACGAGGCCAACTACCGCAGCGTGCGCGAGGCGAGCGACGCGACCGGCCACGCCGTGGGTGTGCTCGTCGACCTGCAGGGGCCCAAGATCCGCACCGGGCGCTTCGCCGACGGTCCGATCACCCTTGCCGCCGGCGACCACTTCACCATCACCACCCGGGACGTGCCCGGTGACCAGGAGGTCGTCGGCACGACCTATGCCGGGCTGGCCGGTGACGTGAGCGCGGGCGACACGATCCTCGTCGACGACGGCAAGATCACCCTCGCGGTCCACGACGTCGACGAGACCGACGTGCGCTGCGTCGTCGTCTACGGCGGCCCGCTGTCGGACAACAAGGGAATCAACCTGCCGGGTGCCGCGGTGAGCGCGCCGGCGCTGTCCGACAAGGACGAGCAGGACCTGCGGTGGGCGCTCGGCCTGCGAGCCGACTACATCGCGCTGAGCTTCGTGCGCTCGGCCGACGACATCACCCGCGTGCACGAGATCATGGACGAGGTCGGCGTGCGTCTGCCCGTCATCGCCAAGATCGAGAAGCCGCAGGCCGTCGAGGCCCTCGAGGAGATCATCGACGCCTTCGACGGGATCATGGTCGCCCGCGGCGACCTCGGCGTGGAGCTGCCCTTGGAGCAGGTGCCGCTCGTGCAGAAGCGGGCCGTCGAGCTGTGCCGGCAGAAGGCCAAGCCGGTCATCGTGGCCACCCAGGTGCTCGAGTCGATGATCGACAACTCGCGACCCACCCGCGCCGAGGCCTCCGACGCCGCCAATGCCGTCCTCGACGGTGCCGACGCGTTGATGCTGTCGGGGGAGACCGCGGTGGGCAAGTTCCCCATCGAGGTCGTCAAGACGATGTCCAAGATCATCGAGACGACCGAGGAGGAGGGCCTGAGCCGCATGCGCGACCTCATGGCCCCGCCGACCACCCAGGGTGGGGTCATCGCGGCAGCGGCGGCCGAGACGGGGGAGGCCCTCGGGGTCAAGTACCTCATCGCCTTCACCCAGCTCGGGGGATCGGCCCGGCGACTGGCGCAGGTGCGCTCCGGCCTGCCGATGCTCGCCTTCTCCCCGGTGCAGGACACCCGGTCGCAGCTCTCGCTCGTGTGGGGCATGCAGACCTTCCTCACCCCGCCGGTCACCCACACCGACCAGTACGCGCTGATGGTCGACGAGCAGCTGCTCGACCTCGGCTGGGTCGAGGAGGGCGACCGGGTGGTCATCGTCGCCGGCTCGCCGCCCGGCGTGCCGGGCTCGACCAATGCCCTGCGCGTGCACCGCATCGGGGACGCGCGCAACAAGACGGCCGTGGCCTACCGCGACGGGCACGAGCCGCCTACGGGGGCGCTGCCCGGCGGCATGGGCTGAGTCGGGGGTCACGCCTCCCGATCGGTATGCTGACCCACCGCCCCCGGCCGGGTGGTGGAATGGCAGACACGGAGCACTCAAAATGCTTTGCCCGCAAGGGCGTGCGGGTTCAAGTCCCGCCCTCGGCACCACAGCACAACCAACCACGAAGGGTGCAGCATGACCGCGCAGACCGACTCCCCCCAGGGGCAGCGAGTGCTGCTCGCCGAGGACGAGGCGCTGATCCGCCTCGACCTCGCCGAGATGCTCACCGACGCCGGCTACGACGTCGTCGGTCAGGCGAGCAACGGCGAGGAGGCGGTCTCGCTCGCCGAGTCGCTGCAGCCCGACCTGATCATCATGGACGTCAAGATGCCGGTGATGGACGGGCTGCAGGCGGCCGAGACGATCGGCGAGAAGCGCATCTGCCCGGTGATCATGCTCACCGCCTTCTCCCAGAAGGAGCTCGTCGAGCGGGCCCGTGACGCGGGCGTCATGGCCTACATCGTCAAGCCCTTCACCGTCTCCGACGTCACGCCGGCCATCGAGGTCGCGACCTCGCGCTGGGCCGAGCTCAAGGCCCTCGAGTCCGAGGTCGCCGACCTCGGGGAGCGGCTCGAGACGCGCAAGGCGGTCGAGAAGGCCAAGGGCGTGCTGATGAAGAAGCTCAAGATCAGCGAGGCCGAGGCCTTCCGCTGGATCCAGAAGACCGCCATGGACCGCCGCCTCGGCATGCGCGAGGTTGCCGACGCCGTCGTCGCCGGGATGGACAAGGCCTGACCCGACCTCCCGGGGCACGCGCCCCGGTACGGCGTCGGGCTCCCGGCCCGGCGCCTCAGCCCAGCGTGATGACCAGCTGGGTGAGCAGCGGCGCCACGAGCAGGGCCGGCAGCATGTCGCCGACCGGGATCTGGCGGATCTGCAGCAGCCGCAACGAGATCCCGACGAGCACGAGCCCTCCCGTGGCCGTGAGGGCGGCGATGTGCGCCTCCGGCAGGAGGGCGCCGAGCGCGACGCCGAGCAGGGTCAGCGAACCCTGGACGACCGCGACGCTCACCGCCGACATGAGCACCCCGATGCCGAAGGTCGAGGCGAAGGCGAGGCTGGCGAAACCGTCGAGCACCGACTTGAGCGCCAGCTTGTCGATACCGCGACCGAGCCCGTCGTCGAGGCTGCCGAGGATGGTGAGCGGCCCGACGCAGAAGAGCAGGCTGGCGGTGAGCCACCCCTCGACGAAGCGCTCCCGACCCGCGGCGTCGTCGCGCCGCGACCCGACGAAGGCCTGCACCCGCCCCGCGAGCAGCTCGAGCCGCTCCTCGATGCGCAGCAGCGAACCGCAGATGCCGCCGACGAGCAGCGAGCCGAGGACGATGAGCACCGGCGCGCCGGAGCCGACGGCGTCGGCTAGGGCCGGGGAGGTCACGTCCATGGCCGACAGCCCGGCCATGAGCAGCGTCACCAGGCCGAGGCAGTCCGTGACCACCTGCCGGGTGTGCCCGGGCAGGCGCCCGCCGACGGCCATGCCGGCCAGCGAGCCGGCGACCACCGCGAGCACGTTGATGACCGTGCCCGCACCGATGAAGTCCACGTCGTCGCCCTTCGCTCAGCTGCCGGGGTCACGATAGACGCCGATCGTGCCCTCGCGGTGCTCGAGGGGGATCGTCGCGACCTGCCGGGCTCCGGCCGGGACGTCGTCGGCGAGCTCCGGCTCCGCGGTGTCGGTGAGCAGGACGACGTCGGTGCCCTCCGGTGCCGTGCCGGCCCACAGGTGCTCGGCGTCCTCGGCGAAGGGCCACGGCGTCAGGTAGTGCGGCTGCCAGCCCTGCCGGTGAGCCTGCCACGCGACGGCCGGCGAGGCGCTCAGGGTGGGCACGAAGCCCAGGCCGTTGATCTGGACGTGTCGCCCCTCGCCCGGGCCGAGGTCGTCCGCCGTGGCGGTCGCCACGCGGGTGATCGACGTGTACTCGGCCCAGGCCGGTTGCAGCGCAAGGACGCTCGCGGCGACCCCGCCGGCCACGAGGCCGGCCCCGAGGGGCGGGCGATGCGCAGCGGCAGTCGCGGCGTCGCCGACTCGAGGTAGGCCAGAACGCGCCAGGCGAGGGCGCACCACGTGAAGGCCGCGACCGGCAGCCAGGTGACGACCCAGTAGGGCGCGAGCGGCCACTCCGGCAGCCGGGAGGCCGTGGCCAGCATCCCGAGGTTGGCGACGAGGGCGACCCGGGCCGGCCAGGCGCTGCTCGCACGCCCTTGGGGGACGCGGTAGCCGGTGGCGATGACCGCGAGGAGGACGAGGAGCCCGATGCCCAGGACCGTGGCGAAGCCGCCACCGTCGACGAGCAGGTCGGGGGAGTTGCGGCGGAAGCCGCCGGGGCCCGGGGCGATGAGGTCGAGGTGCCCGATGCCGGCCGCGAGACCGATGGGATCACCGGTGCCGGAGGTGGCCCAGCGCACGAGCTGGCTGAGGTTGTTGGGGTGGTGCACGACCAACTCGACGAGACTCGGCAGCCACACGAGCACCCCGAGTCCGAGGGCCCACCGGTGCGCCGTGCGGTCACCCGGACGCGGACGCGGGCGTCGTCGAGGACGGCGGCGGGGGCGGGCCAGGCGCGGCCACAGGAGCAGGCCCGCGGCGAGCGCCGTCAGGGCCAGCGCGAGGGGCAGGAAGGCCAGGTTGGACTGGGCGATGAGCGAGACCGCGACGACGAAGGGAGGCAGCGCCCGGCGGTCGTCCTGCGCCAGCGCCCACAGCAGGAGGAGGGCGAGGAAGGTCGGCAGCAGCGGGGCATAGGGGTTGAAGGGACGGAACATCCCTTCGGCTCCGATGGCCCACTGGGTGAGCAGGACGCCGAAGGCGAAGACGGCGACCCCGAGGGCGCCACCGAGCCGACGGGCCCACACGACGGACAGCACGGAGGCGGTCGCCGCGACGAGGGCACCACCGACGACGAGGCCGGCGGCCGAACCGCCGGCGAGGGCGAGCGGGAGCGCGAGCAGGTAGAACTGCAGCGGGCCGAGGTGGTGGGTCGCGAGGGACTGGTCGCCGCCGTCGCCGGAGGTGCTGCGCATGCCGGTGGCGGGCAGGTGCCCGTCGAGGATGCCGGCGGTGCGCAGCGCGATGGTCGCGTCGTCACCAGTCGGCTGCCAGCCGTGGGCGATGGCCTGGACAGCGGCTGCCACGGGGGCGACGAGCACGGCCAGGATCGCGACCGCGACGAGCCGGTCGGTCGTCGTCCAGCCGCGGGGGTCGAGCCGCTCCCGCAGGTCGGCGAGACGACGAAGGGGGGCGTCCTTGCGCGGTCCCAAGCGTCAGGCGCCCGGCGCCGCGGCACGCAGGATGCAGGTGATGCGCGAGGTGCAGGTGCGCCGGCCGGAGTCGTCGACGATCGTCACCTCGTAGCAGGCCACGCTGCCACCGAGCGTCACCGGGACCGCCGTGCCGGTGACCCAGCCCTCGCGGGCGGCCCGGTGGTGGGTGGCGTTGATGTCGAGACCCACGGCGATCTTGCCGAGGGTGTGGGCGTGCAGGGCGGAGCCGATGGATCCGAGGGTCTCCGCGAGGACGACGCTCGCGCCCCCGTGGAGGATCCCGTAGGGCTGGGTGTTGCCCTCGACCGGCATCCGGGCCACGATCTTGTCCGCCGCGGCCTCGAGGACCTCGATGCCCATGCGCTCGGCGAGGGCACCCCGGTGCGCGGAGAGGGCTTCGCCCTCCAGCGTCGGCGCAGCGGGACGGTCGGGGGACTGGGTCATCAGGCTCTCCTGCGGAGTGGGGTCGGACGTCTCGGGTCAGCCTGCCACGGGGGCGGGTCGTCGGTGCAAACACCTAGGGTGTGCCGTGTGAGTCGACTACTGCTGCTGGACGGACACTCCCTCGCCTACCGCGCCTTCTTCGCGCTGCCTGCCGAGAACTTCTCGACGAGCACGGGCCAGCACACCAACGGCGTCTACGGCTTCGTCGCCATGCTCATCAACGTCCTGCGCGACGAGGAGCCCACGCACGTCGCCGTCGCCTTCGACGTCTCCCGCGCGACCTTCCGCAGCGAGGAGTACGCGGAGTACAAGGCCGGTCGCAGCGCGACCCCCGACGCCTTCTCCGGGCAGATCCCGCTGCTCAAGGAGGTGCTCGACGCGCTCAACATCACGCACGTCGAGCTCGAGGGCTTCGAGGCGGACGACATCATCGCGACGCTGGCGACCCAGGGGCGCGAGGCCGGCATGGACGTGCTCATCTGCTCCGGTGACCGCGACACGCTCCAGCTCGTCGACGAGCGCACGACGGTCCTCTACCCGCGCAAGGGTGTCTCCGACCTCGTGCGGATGACGCCGGAGGCGGTCGCCGACAAGTACGGGGTCGGGCCCGATCGCTACAGCGATCTCGCCGCGCTCGTCGGCGAGGCGAGCGACAACCTGCCCGGGGTCCCCGGCGTCGGCCCCAAGACGGCGGCGAAGTGGATCAACGCCCACGGCGACCTGCAGGGCATCGTCGCCTCGGTCGACCAGATCGGCGGCAAGGCCGGCCAGTCGCTGCGCGACCACCTCGACCAGGTCCTGCGCAACCGTCGGCTCAATGCCCTGCTGCGCGACGTCGACCTGCCCGTCGGCGTCGACGACGTCGCCCGGCGCGAGTGGGACCGCGAGCAGGTCCACACCCTCTTCGACAGCCTCGAGTTCCGGGTCCTGCGCGACCGGCTCTTCGCGACCTTCGACACCCAGGAGTCGGAGGTCACCGGTGGGGTCGAGGTCGACGGCCGGGTGCTCGGTGCCGGCGAGGTCGGCCCCTGGCTCGAGGAGCACGGCACGACCGGCTCGGCGTCGACGTCGTCGGTGAGTGGGGCCGGGGGCGGCGGCGAGGTGCTCGGGCTGGGGCTGGCCACGGTCGCGGGCGAGGCCGCCCACGTGCCGGTCACCGACCTCGCCCCCGACGACGAGTCCGCCTTGCGCACCTGGCTCGCCGACGCCGAGCGACCCAAGGTCATGCATGACGCCAAGGGCCCGATGCTCGCCCTCGCCGCCTCCGGCCTGCCGCTCGACGGACTGGCCGTCGACACGGCCATCGCCGCCTATCTCGTGCGCCCTGACCAGCGTTCCTACGACCTCGCCGACCTCGCCGTGCGCCACCTCGGCCGCGACCTCACCGCAGGTGAGGAGGAGTCCGACCAGGGCATGCTCGACTTCTCCGCCGACGACTCCGAGGCCGGCCGCTCGTCCATGGTCCGCGCAGCGGCGGCCGTGGAGCTGGCGCCCGTCCTCGAGGAGCTCGTCGAGGAGACCGGCGGCACCCACCTCATGCGTGAGGTCGAGCTGCCCGTCGTCGGGGTCCTCGCCGCCATGGAGGCAGCGGGCATCGCCGTCGACAGCGACGCGCTCACCGGCCTCGAGGCCGTCTTCGCCGACAAGGTCGCGACCGCCCAGGCCGACGCGTGGGCCGCCATCGGTGACGAGCAGATCAACCTCGGCTCGCCCAAGCAGCTGCAGACGGTGCTCTTCGAGACCCTCGGGCTGCCCAAGACCCGGCGGACCAAGACCGGCTACACGACCGACGCGGACGCGCTGGCCGACCTGTACGCCAAGACCGAGCACCCCTTCCTCGAGGCGCTGCTGCGCCACCGCGACGCCACCCGCCTGCGGGTGACGGTCGAGGGTCTGATCAAGTCGGTGGCCGACGACGGCCGCATCCACACGACCTACCAGCAGACCATCGCCGCCACCGGACGACTCTCGTCGACCGACCCCAACCTGCAGAACATCCCGATCCGCACCGAGGAGGGCCGGCGCATCCGCGAGGTCTTCGTCGTCGGGCCGCAGCACGAGTCGCTCATGTCCGCCGACTACAGCCAGATCGAGATGCGCGTCATGGCGCACCTGTCCGGCGACGAGGGACTCATCGAGGCCTTCCGGACCGGTGAGGACCTGCACCGCTTCGTCGGCGCGCGGGTCTTCGGCGTCGAGCCCGAGGGTGTCACCGCCGAGATGCGCAGCAAGGTCAAGGCGATGTCCTACGGCCTGGCCTACGGGTTGAGTGCCTTCGGGCTGAGCAAGCAGCTGGGTATCTCCACCGGCGAGGCCACCGACCTCATGGACGAGTACTTCGTGCGTTTTGGAGGCGTGCGCGACTACCTCGAGGAGGTCGTCGACCGCGCGCGAGCGACCGGCTACACCGAGACGATGCTCGGTCGTCGGCGCTACCTGCCCGACCTCACGAGCGACAACCGCCAGCGCCGTCAGATGGCCGAGCGGATGGCGCTCAACGCGCCGATCCAGGGCTCCGCGGCCGACATCATGAAGCTCGCGATGCTGCGTGTCGACCGGGAGCTCGGCGCGGGTGACCTGCGCTCCCGCGTGCTCCTGCAGGTGCACGACGAGCTCGTCATCGAGATCGCGAGCGGTGAGGCCGAGGCCGTGGAGGCCCTCGTGCGCGAGCAGATGGGCGCGGCCGTCGAGATGGACGTCCCGCTCGACGTCTCGGTGGGGCTCGGGCGCAGCTGGCACGACGCCGCCCACTGACCGGCGGGCGCGCTCAGGCGCCGGCGACCTCGCCGGAGCCGAG
>NZ_JBNFOF010000049.1:0-16672 GCF_057364645.1 Janibacter sp. CFPM2_SD2 | reverse complement strand
GGGCGGAGGGGGTGGTGACCGGCTCGGGGTCCCACCAGTCCTCGGGCACGGCGCCCTGCGGCGTCGGCTCCGGCTCGATGGCCGGCAGCGGCTGCGCGGCCTGGGTGGGCTGCTCGGTGCGGCGGGCGAGATCGACGTCCTGCGTCGGCTGGTCCTCGGCGGAGGGGGACACGCCGGGCTCGGTGGGCAACGGACCCATCCGACCGGACGGCGTCGGGTCGCCGAAGAAGTCGTCGAAGGCGTCGCCGCCTCGCGGGTTCTCCGGTCCGCTCATGGTTGCTCTCCTCGAAGGCATAGGGCCGCCCTCTGGATCAAGAGCGACATCTCACGATGCCATAACAACCCGGGGGGTCCGCCAATCGACGAGGTGACGTGGACCCCCCTTCGGGCTGTCAGGAGGCGCCCTCAACGGTGCGGTCGATCTGCATGACGACCGCCTTGGGCTCGGTGAAGAACTCGCGGCTGAAGTTGCCACCCTCCCGGCCGACACCCGAGTCACCGACCCCACCGAAGGGGGTGCGCAGGTCGCGGATGAAGAAGCAGTTGACCCATACCGTGCCGGCCCGCAGGTGTGAGGAGACGCGGTGCGCCCGCGAGAGGTTCTCGGTGAAGAGCATCGCGTTGAGCCCGTAGCGGGTGTCATTGGCCAGGTGGATCGCCTCGGCCTCGGTCTCGAAGCGGTTGACGACGCACACCGGGCCGAAGATCTCCTCGCAGTACTGGCGGGAGTCCAGGGGCAGGTCGGTGAGGATCGTCGGCCTGACCAGCCAGCGGCCCCCCTCGTCCACGCCGCCGGTGAGGACCGTGCCGCCCTGCTCCTCGACGTCCTCGAGATAGCCCGACACCTTGTCGAAGTGCTTCTTGCTCGCGAGCGAGGAGAACGCCACCTCCGGGTCGAAGGGGTCACCGATCGTCAGCGCCTCGGCCGCGGCGACGAAACGCTCCATGAACTCGTCGTAGATGCCCGACTGGACGTACAGGCGCGAGCCGGCGAGGCAGATCTGGCCGGAGTTGCGGAAGATCGCCTCGACCGCCCAGTACACAGCGTTGTCGATGTCGGCGTCGTCGAAGACGATGTTGGCGCCCTTGCCGCCGAGCTCGAGCGAGACCGGGGCGAGGTGGGTCGAGGCCGAGGCCATGACCGCCTTGCCCGTGACGGACGACCCGGTGAAGGTCACCCGGTCGACCCGGTCGTCGGCGGTCAGGGTCGAGCCCGCGGGGGCGCCGTGGCCGTTGAGCACGTTGAGCACGCCCGGCGGGAAGCCCGCCTCGACGGCGAGGCGCCCGAGCAGGGTCACCGACGCCGGCGTGTCCTCGCTCGGCTTGATGATGCACGTGTTGCCCCAAGCGATCGCCGGGGCGATCTTCCACGTCGCCATCATCAGCGGGAAGTTCCACGGCGAGATCGCCGCGACGACCCCGGCGGGACCGAACTCGCTGTAGGTGTGGTGCCCCGACGGCATCGGGTAGACCTCGCCCGTGTGGTCGCGCTGGTGATCGGCGAAGAAACGGAAGTTGGCCACGGACCGGCCGACGTCGTGCTTGGCCTGGGCAAAGGGCTTGGCCATGTTCGTCGAGTCGAGCGTCGCCAGCTCGTCGGCCCGCTCCTCCATGAGGTCGGCGAGCTTGTGGATCGCGGCGGCCCGCTCGGGATGGGTCATCCGCGGCCACGGACCCTCGTCGAAGGCCTTGCGGGCGCTGGCGATGGCGCGCTCGGCGTCCTCGGCGCCGCCCTCGGCGGCCTGCGCGAAGACTTCCTGCGTCCACGGGTTCCACACGTCGAAGCGCTCGCCCGAGATGGACTCGACCTCTTCGTTGTCGATGATGTGGCCGAAGAACTGGGTGCTCACGGTGTCTCCTGCGGTGGGGTGGTGGGAGCCGCCGCGGGGTCACCCGTTGCGGCCGTCTGGGCTGCCTTGCGCTCGGCGATCGTCACGTCGCCTGCGGCGAAGTGCTCGGTGGGGATCTCGGTGACGAGCACGCGCACGTTCTCCTTCGGCGCGACGCCGGTGTCGGCGAGCGCCTGGGTCACCGCGGAGATCATCGAGCGGATCGTCTCGGGGCTGCGCCCCTGGGTCAGGGTCACTTGCACGACGGGCACGTCACTCGCCCCCGTGGATCCGGACCGAGCCGAGGTTGGTGAAGTGGCACGAGATCGAGCTGCCCGGCGTCGCGAAGTAGGCGTCGGTCATGCCGCCGGTGAGGACGATCCAGCCGGGCTCGATCGCGTGGCCCCGCGTGGCGAGGTCGTTGGCCGCGAGGGCGAGCGCCTCGCCGGGATGTCCCTGCACGGCGGCACCGGTCGCCGAGTCGACGACCTGCCCGTCGACCTCGACGAGGACTGCCTCGAGGGAGAGGTCGAGCTCGCTCGGCGGGAGGGCCACCGGCCCGGTGACGAAGGCGCCGGAGCTCGCGTTGTCGGCGATGACGTCACCGGCGGCGAACTTGAAGTCGCGGTAGCGGCTGTCGATGATCTCGGCCCCGCCGAGGACGTGGTCGACGGCCGCCATCGCCTGGGCAGCGGTGACGCCGGGGCCCTCGAGCCGCTCACCCATGACGAAGACGAGCTCCGGCTCGATCCGCGGGTGGATGAGCTGGTCCTGGGGGACCGGGTCACCGGCCGGCAGCACCATGGCGTCGGTGAGCCAGGCGACGAAGGGGGTGTCCACCCCCATGCGCTGCTGCTTGGCCCGCGAGGTGAGGCCGAGCTTGATGCCGACGACCTTCTCGCCCCGGTCGAGGCGCCGCTGGAGGGTGAGGTCCTGGATCTCGTAGCCGGTGGCCACGTCGAGCTCAGGCCACTCGTCGGTGAACTTCGTGCGGTCGCGGCGCTCGTCCTCGCAGGCGAGCAGCTCGGTGGCGACGGACTCGACGTCCCAGGCGGCCATCAGGCACCCACCGTCGCGCCGGCGCGCTGCTGCTGGTCGCGCAGCTCGAGCGCGACGTCGATGATCATGTCCTCCTGGCCGCCGACGTAGCCGTACTCGCCGACCTTCATGAGGATCTCGTGGGCCGGGACGCCATAGCGCTCGGCCGCGCGCTCGGCGTGGAGCAGGAAGGAGCTGTAGACGCCCGCGTAGCCCTGGGTGATCGAGGAGCGGTCCATGATCGGCATCCGGCGGATGAAGGGCTTGAGGACGTCCTCGGCCGCACCGAGGACACCGCCGACGTCGATGCCGGTCTTGATGCCCAGGCGCTCGAAGGAGGTGGCGAGAACCTCGGTCGGCGAGTTGCCCGCACCGGCACCGAGGGCGCACAGCGAGCCGTCGATCTGGCGGGCGCCGGCCCGGTGGGCGAGCACCGAGTTGGCGACGCCGAAGGACATGTTCTGGTGGCCGTGGTAGCCGACCTGGGCGTCCTGGCCGACCTCGGCGATGATCGCCGAGACGCGGTCGGAGACGTCCTCGAGGATGAGGGCGCCGGCGCTGTCGACGACGTAGACGCACTGGCAGCCGGCGTCGACCATGATCCGGGCCTGCTTCGCCAGCTCCTCCGGCGGGATCATGTGGCTGAGCATGAGGAAGCCGACGGTCTCCATGCCGAGATCACGGGCCGCACCGAAGTGCTGGATCGAGACGTCCGCCTCGGTGCAGTGGGTCGCGATGCGGGCGATCTGGGCGCCCATCTGGTGCGCCTCGTGGAGCTTCTCGACCGTGCCGAGGCCGGGGAGCATGAGCACGGCGATCTTCGCCTGCCGGGCCTCGGCCACGGCCGCCTTGATGAGCGACATCTCGTCGACGGCGGAGAAGCCGTAGTTGAAGGAGGAGCCGCCGAGCCCGTCGCCGTGGGTCACCTCGATGACCTGGACACCGGCGTCGTCGAGGGCGCGGACCGTCGTGCGGACCTGCTCCTCGGTGAACTGGTGCGACATCGCGTGCGAACCGTCGCGCAGGGTCGTGTCGGTGATCCGCACGTCGACGTCACCGGAGAATTCTGGGATCGGGTGGGTCATCTCGGTGCTCATGCCGTCGCCTCCTGGCCGGTCGTGCTGTCGGTGTCGCTGGCGACCCAGCCGGAGTCGACCCCCAGGCGGTGGGCCACCATCATGTCGCCGACGCGGGCGGCGGCGGAGGTGATGATGTCGAGGTTGCCGGCGTACTCCGGCAGGTAGTCGCCGCGGCCCTTGACCTCGATCGGGACGGTGACGCGGGCCATGCCCTGCCACAGGTCGCGGGCGTGGTCGAACTGCGGCTCGGCGCGCAGGTGGTAGCCGGGCACGTACTCCTGGACGCGCTCGACCATCGCGGCGATCGACTCCTGCACCTTGTCGTTGAGCACCCCGGCCTCGGCGGCCTCTTGGGGGATCGCGCAGAAGACGGTGTTGCGCATCATCAGCGGCGGCTCGACGGGGTTGAGGATGATGATCGCCTTGCCGCTCCTGGCGCCACCGACGACCTCGAGCGCCTCGCTCGTCGTCTCGGTGAACTCGTCGATGTTGGCGCGGGTGCCGGGGCCGGCCGACTTGCTCGAGATCGACGCGACGATCTCGGCGTAGGGCACGTCGACGACCGAGGAGACGGCCGCGACGATGGGCGTCGTCGCCTGACCACCGCAGGTGATCATGTTGACGTTGGTCGCGTCGAGGTTGAAGTCGAGGTTGACCGGGGGGCAGAGGTAGGGGCCCACGGCGGCCGGGGTGAGGTCCACGGCGAGGATGCCGGCCGCGGCGTACTTCGGCGCATTCGCCTCGTGGGCCTTGGCCGAGGTGCACTCGAAGACGACATCGGGCAGCTCGTCCTGGGCGAGGAGCCAGTCGACGCCCTCGTGGCTGGCCTCGAGGCCGAGCGTCTTCGCCCGGCGCAGGCCATCGCTGCTCGGGTCGACGCCCACCATGTAGCGGGGCTCGAGGACCTCGGAGCGGCGCATGAGCTTGAACATCAGATCGGTCCCGATGTTGCCGGGGCCGACGATGGCGGCGGTTCCCTTGGTGCGGGTGGTCATGGGTTCACCTTTCACTTCGCGGCGAAGCACGCCGTGACGCTGCCGAGACCACCGAAGGTCGCGGTGAAGACGTCGCCGGGTGCCACGGGGACCATCGAGGTGACGGACCCGGGGAGGATGACGTGGCCGGCCTCGAGCGTCGTGCCGAGCGCACCGACGGTGTTGGCCAGCCAGACGAGGCTGTTGATGGGGGAGCCGAGGACGGCTCCGCCGGCACCGGTGCCGACGACCTGGCTGTTGCGGGTGAACACGCACCCGGTCAGGCGCAGGTCGACGTCGGTGAGGCGGGTCGGCGTGCTGCCGAGGACGAAGCCACCGGAGCTGGCGTTGTCGGCGATGGTGTCGGCGAGCGTGATCTTCCAGTCCGCGACCCGGCTGTCGACGACCTCGAGGGCCGGCAGCACGTAGTCGACGGCGTCGATCGCCTGGGTGAGGGTGACCCCGGGGCCGGTGAGCGGCTTGCGCAGGACGAAGGCGATCTCCGGCTCCACCCGCGGCTGCAGGTAGGTGTCGAGGGCGATCGGCTCGTGCTCGAGGTGGGCGAAGTCGTCGGTGAGGTGACCGAAGTCGGGCTGGTCGACGCCGAGCTGCTTCTGCATCGCCAGCGAGGTCAGGCCGACCTTGTGGCCGATGATCCGGCGGCCGGCGTCGGTCCAGGAGCGGACCTGCTCGAGCTGGATGGCGTAGGCGTCCTCGACGGTCAGGCCGTCGAACTGCTCGGTGAGCGGCGCGACCGGCGTGCCGGTGGCATAGGCCTCGAGGAGGATCCGCGCCGCCCGGGTCCGGGTCGAGGAGTCGGTCATGGTCGTCACGCTAGGTCCGTCCTTCGTGGGTCGGTGGGGTCGTTCCCGGCACGGGAAGTCAGGTGGTGGTGGACGAAGGGGGGTCCCCCTTCGTCCATCCAGTGGTGCCACGGCCCCCTGAGGCTGCATTGCCGTCGGGCAATGCGGCCTCGCGGAGCGTGGGACGGGTGGTCAGGACTGGTACTGCCGGGCGATGCGGTTGGCGGCGGCGGTGAGCAGCGGGACAACCCGCCGCACGTCCGCCTCGATGAGCGGAGTCGGGCCGAAGACCGACAAGGAGCCGATGGCACGCCCCTGGGAGCGGATCGGGACGGCGACCGAGCTGGCCCCGGCGATGGAGCCGGAGTGCAGCACCGCATAGCCGCGCTGGCGGACCACGCCGAGTGCCTCCTCCCACTCCTCGACCCGACGCACGGTGCCGCGGGTGCGGGGCGGGAAGCCGGCCTCGCGACGGGCGCGGTCGACGTCGGGGTTGAAGGCCGCGATGGCCAGGCCCGAGCTGACGCAGTGGGCTGCCTGCCGCCGCCCGCTGTGCCCGAGGATGCGCACGCCGTCGACGGACTCGATGCGCTCGATGAAGACGACGTCGCCTCCGTCGGGCACGCCCAGGTTGACGGTGTGCCTGGTCTGCTCGGCGACGGCCTGCATGACGGGCAAGGCTGCATGGCGCAGACCGTTGCGGGCGTGGGAGAGCATCCCGAGGTCGTAGAGGTGCAGCCCGAGCCGGTAGAGCCCCTGGCTGTCCTGCTCGATGAAACCGCGGCTCGCGAGGGTGGTGAGCACGCGGTGGGCGGTCGACTTCGCGACGCCGAGGCGGCGCGCGACGTCGGAGACGCCCAGGGCGGAGTCGACGGCAAAGCACTCGAGCACATCGAGCGCGGTCCCGACCGAGCGCAGTCCGCCACCCATGGCCCGCTTGGGCGTCGACGTGCACCAGGCGTCGGCCTCGGTCTGGGGATCGTGCGTCGCGGTGGTCATCGTCGTCCACTCCTTCGGTTCGGTGCTTCACTGTGGGCCCGGGTGTCGGGCATGATCAAGGAATGCGTTCCGCTGAGTCGAACGACCCGCCGATCTCCGTCGTCGGGCGGGTCGCGGCCGTCCTCGGGGCCCTCGAAGGGGCCGACACCCCGCTCGGCATCAGCGAGCTCGCGGCCCGCACCGGCCTGGCGAAGGGGAGCGTGCACCGCCTCGTCGGACAGCTCGTCGACGAGCGCCTCCTCGAGCGCACCCCCGACGGCCGGATCGACCTCGGCGTACGGCTCTTCGAGATCGGCTCGAGCGTCCCGCTGCCGCGCACGCTCAGCCAGGTCGCCCGGCCGCTCATGGTCGACCTGCACCAGGCGACCGAGCGCCAGGTGCACCTGGCCACCCTCGACGGGGTCGACGTCGTCTACATCGAGATCGTCCGGGGCAAGGGACCGCGGCTGTCCTCCCAGGTCGGTGGCCGGCTGCCGGCCCATGCCACCGGGGTGGGCAAGGCGATGCTCGCCTACTCGCCGCGGGCCGTCCTCACGGAGCGGGTCGAGGCCGGCCTGCCCGCGATGACGCCGCGCACGCTCGTCACCCCGGGAGCGCTGGCCCGCAACCTCCAGGACATCCGCACCGAGGGCACCTCCTACGACCACGAGGAGTCGCACGTCGGCGTCTCGTGCGTCGCCGCCCCGGTCTTCGGCGCGGACAAGAAGATCCGCGCGGCGCTCTCGGTGACCGGCCCGACCCAGCGCATGGACCTGCAGCGCCTGGGCGTGGCGGTGCGCACCGCGGCCTTCGCCATCTCGCGGCAGCTGCGGGACGCCGGCCTCTAGTCCCATCGCGATCGCACCCTCGTCGCGCGGTCAGCGCTTGATGAGCGGGCTCTTCAGGCCCGTGGAGTTCTTGTCCGACTCGTCGAAGAAGTCCTCGCGGTAGATGTCTCGGGGGAAGAGGCGTCGGCTCATCAGGGTCTTCAGGGCCGCGTCGACCATCGGCGGGGGGCCGCAGAGGTAGCCGCGGCAGCCGGAGAGCTTCGCGTGGTCGGCCTCGATGACGTCGGTGACCATGCCGAAGGCGTAGTCATCCGGGTCCTCGCCGTCGGCCGCGACCTGCTCGGGCGTCTCGTCGGAGAGGCAGGGTCGGTAGGTGAACTCCTCGTACTCGTCGGCGAGCGCCCGGAAGACGTCGACGTCGTAGAGGTGGGCTCGGGTGCGCCCGCCGGCGTAGAGGGTGAGGTCGCCCTCGTACTCGCCCGCCTCGAGGGCGTGCCGGACCATCGACTTCAGCGGCGCGACACCCGTGCCGCCGCCGACGAGGATCGCGTGCCTGTCGTCGCCGGTCTTGAGCACGAAGCGACCGTAGGGCCCCGACAGCCGGACCTCGTCCCCCTTCGCCAGGGTGGAGAAGACCCAGCCGTCCGTCCCGCGCCCGCCGGGCACGTTGCGGATGTGGAACTCCAGCCGGGAGCTCTCGCCGGGGGGCGAGCCGATCGACCAGGTGCGGTCGCACGGCTCGACCCCGTCGGCGCCGGGCACGGTGAACTTCATGTACTGGCCCGCGTTGAAGCCGATCTCGCGGTCGAGCTCGACGACGAGCCGCTTGGTGTCCTGCGCGATGTCCTCGAGGACGACGACGGTGCCGGTGTAGTCCTCGACCGGGTGCACCTCCATGTCCTCGTCGACGTCGAGGTCGGCCTCGATCGTCACGTCCTGGCGCGGCTTCGCGCAGCAGGTGAGCAGCTTGCCCTCGTCCCGCTCGAAGTCCATGAGGGCGAAGGAGCTCGCCTCGCCCAGGTCCACCTCGCCGTCGAGCTTGTCGACCTTGCAGGTCGCGCAGGTGCCGTGGGTGCAGCTGTGCGGCAGCCACACCCCCGCCCGCAGGCAGGCGTCGAGGATCGTCTGGTCCTCGTCGCACTCGACCTCGCGGCCGACGGGTTCGACGGTGATCGTGTGGGTGGTCATGGGTCTCTCCTCGAGCGGGACGAAGGGGGGTAACGCTGGTTGAGGTGCGAGGAGCTCTGCGACGAGCCTCGAAACCTCAGGCGGCCACGCGGGTGCCGATGACGTCCTTGTGACGGACGCCGAGGTCGGCGAGCGTCTGGTCGTCACGCGGCTCGAAGGGGGCGCCGTGCAGCGTCCACGTGCGGGGAGCAGCGGGGTCGTAGTCGGGGTCCTCCTCGGCGAAGGGCACGAACATCTGGTCCCGGAAGTCGGCCCAGGTCATCGCCCTCGGTGCCCGGAACATCGCCGGGGCGGCGAACCACATCGTGTCCTGGAACCACACGGAGACGAGCTGGTCGTCGCCGTAGAGCTCCTGCCGGGAGCGGGAGGGGAAGTCGTACGCACCCATGCTCTTGAGCGCCATGTCAGGCACCTGCCTTCGTGTCGTCGGGGGTGGCGGTGTCGGCTGCGGCCTCGTCGTGCCAGGCCTGCCAGTTGCGGTGGTCGCGCGATCCGATGTACTCACCGGCGTCGCCGTCCTGCAGGCCGTACCACTCGAGCACCTCCGGCACGGTCGGACCCCCGCAGTTGCCCTGGTAGATCTGGTGCACGGGCAACCAGGCCTGGCGGTACTTCTCCGGCTCGCGCTCGAAGATCCACTGGCAGCCGTTGGAGCAGGTGTGGTAGATCTCGCCCTCGAACTCGGACTCGCGCTGGGCGAAGGTGGTCGCGTCGCCGGGCTCGGTGAAGAGCATCGGCACCTGGCAGACCTGGCACAGCTGGGGCAGGCCCGGCGCGAAATGCCGTCCGCCGGCCTCGATGTTCTTCTTCTCCTTCTCCCAGAGCGGTCGGTAGTGGGTGTCGAAGGTGTCGGGGTAGGCCTCCGAGAGCCAGTCCATGTGCTCGTCGCTCGGAACGCTCGTCGTGAAGGCGGCCGCGAAGGAGAACTGGTAGAGGGTCCAGTACACCTGGTGGGAGAGGATGTCCTTCTCCTTGATGGCGTCCTCGACGTGGCGCGGAGGCGTGATGCCGTAGAAGGCGAGGTCCTCGAAGAGGCCACCGAGCATCTGCTCCTCGAAGTACAGCTCGAAGGACTCCTTCCAGCTCATGACCTTGCGCGGGAGCATGTAGTCGAGCATCTGGGCGACGAGTGCGGTGACGCGGTAGGAGCGCCAGAACCACTTGTCGATCCAGCCCTGGACGATCGGGACGTTGGCCTCGTCCTGCTCGAGGAGGAACTTGATCGCCTCGAGGCCCAGGGTCATGTGCCGCGACTCGTCGGACTGCGCCGAGAAGCCGAAGGTCATCGTCGGCAGGTCGCCGTTGAAGGACGACCCGGACATGAAGGGCACGAAGAGCAGGTTGGTCAGCAGGTACTCGAAGGAGAAGCCGATCGCGATGAGGAACTCGAAGGGCCCGCAGGACAGTGCGTCCTCCATGAAGCTCTTGGGCACCGACAGGTACCAGACCCGGTCGTACTGCTCCGGCCAGTTGTGCAGGCCCGAGTAGTACTTGTTGTAGTTGGACAGGGTGTGGATCTCGGTCTGCATGTGACGGATCTCGTCGATCGACTGGCACAGTGCCGCAAACCGCGGGCCGGGTCCGGCGAAGTGCCGCGCCAGGTAGGCGAAGTGCCGGTGGGCGCCGTACTCGAGCGGGGTGACGCCCTGGATGAAGATCTTCATCGCGTTGAGGTAGCTCGCATCGGTCAGGCCGAGGTGGCCCTGCCCCTGCGCGAAGCCGTCGAGGACGGCGTAGAGGCGCTTGTCCTTTTCGGCCTGGTACTTGCAGTAGGCGTCGATCGTCAGGCGGAAGGGGTCCTCCCAGGCCGCCCAGTCGTGGATCTTGATGCCCTCGTAGTCGAGGTGCGGGAACATCTCGTCCTTCTCGACGTAGGACGGCTCCCAGTCGAGGCCGCGGGTGAGGGCCTCGTAGCGGGCCTTCATCGACAGCTTCTTGGCCTTCTTCGTCTTCTTCTCCGGTGCAAGTGTCATCGTGGGTCTCTCCTGTGGTCAACGGTGGTCGAGGTGTGAGGGCGCCGGGCGCCCGAGCCTCGAGACCTGATGCGGTCGGTTGGTCTGTCTGTCTGTCTCAGTGGTCCCAGGCGATGACGATCTCGTCGTCGTCCCACTCCTGGATGTTGCCGAAGTAGCTGACGATCGCCATCTGGAACTCGTGCGTCTCCCACTCCCGGCCGAGCTTCTCCTCGACGGTCTCCTGGGTGACCACGATGCGGCCCGGGGCGGTGATGCGGACGAGTCCGGGGGTGTGCATCACGCTGCACCCGGGGTTGTCGGCCTCGATGGCCTCGATGACGGGCCGGTTGTTCTCCGACTCCTGGATGACGACGCCGACGTCGCGGACACCCTTCGTCTGCGGATCGTCTGCCGTGGTCTGCTCCTGCATGGCACTCTCCTCTCAGGCGGCCGCGCCGGTGTGCGCAGTGCGCACCTCGGCGGCGGTCGTGGTGATCCGGTCGACGGCCGAGCTACCGCCGAGCAGCTCGTCGATGCGGGCGGCGAAGGGGGTGACGACCTCGAGCGCCCTGTCGACGGCGGCCGCACCGTGCTCCGCGAGGAGGGCAGCATTGGTCGCACGAGCTCGGGGTCCTCGCGCCAGGCCGTGTACAGCGCGTCGATCCACCTGCGGTTATCGGCGAACCAGCTCGCCATGTGCTGCGCGACGAGCGAGTAGGCCGGCGCACCGCTGACGACGGCCTGGTCATCGAGGTGCTGGTACAGCAGGTCGTACACGAGCCGGTCGACGGCGTCGAGACGCAAGAGCGCCAGACCCCAGTCGGTCTCGACGATGGTCTCCTCGGCCATCCGGCGCAGCCCCTGCAGGGGCGCGTCCTGCAGCCAGTGCTCCTTGGCCTCGGCGAGCAGGTCCGCCGTGCCGCCGCCGAGGGCGATGCCGACCCGGCTGAGGACCTGAGCGTTGCCGACCCGGTCGAAGGCCGAGTAGGCAGCCGCCTGGGTCACCGTCCCGCCCCAGCCGAAGCGGGCCATCCCGCAGAGGATCAGCTGGCCGGCGCTCTCGAGGTGCCGCAGCGGCAGCACGAGCTCGGTGAGGACGCTGCGCCAGCCGTCGGGCAGACGCTCGAGCAACCCACGTGCCTCGATGTACTCGAGCGAGGTCGCAAAGGCCTCGTGGTGGCCGGAGCGGGCGGTGACGTAGGGGGCGTAGTAGTACTGCCGCGGGTCGAGGTAGCTGTAGGGATCGGTCAGCCGGAAGACGCTGTAGGAGTCGTCGAAGATCTCCCGCGTCGGGTCCCACGTCGGGCGGTACTGGAAGTGCTCCTTGGGCTGCACGTCGATGCTGCCCTCGGTGTAGCGCGAGGCGGGCTTGTCGCCATAGCGCTTCGCGATGTGGGTGAAGGTCTGCCGCTGGGGTTCGATGACCTGGGTCTTGAGCTCGTACTGCACTGGACGTTCTCCTTGGTCTGATGGACTGGCGAAGGGGGGTCAGCTCGGCTGCGCGGTGCGCATCGCCTGCGTCGGGGCGGTCTCCAGGAGCCGGACGAGCAGATCCGGCAGGGCGTCGGGACCGTCGAGCTCACGCTCGTCACCCCCTTCGTCGAAGGTGCCGACGAGACGACCGACCGCTCGGCCGTCGGCGAAGGTCGTGGAGCACCGGGCACCGGCGTCACCGAAGGTCACGGTGAACGCCAGCTCGTTCGGGAGGGTCTCGTCGACGAGGCCGAGATGCTCGCGCTCGGACCCGAGGACGGCATTCGCCTCGCAGACGTACTGCTCGGCGAGCGACCGCAGGGCGACGTGCCGGTCGGCGCCGGTCCCGGTCGCCACCCGCTCGCTGATCCGGGTCTTCGGCACGGTGGTCGGCCCCTGGGACAGCTGGCCCAGGTGTTGATGGGGCGTGCCGACGAGCTCGGCGACGCGCGTCATGAAGGGCGTCATGGCACCTCTCCTCGGTGATCCGGGGACGAGGAGCGAGGTCCGCCCCACCACCCCGGCGTGGTCTGTCGTGGAGGCAACGTAGGCCGGGTGTGGCGCCCGCCACGATCCGATGAGCGCAGTCGCTGTCCGCTCGGCGCAGGCACCCGTCAGCACATCGTCGTTCCCCGCTGCGGAACGCCACCGGCCCCGTCGCCCTGGCGGGTCATCATCAACCGATCACGGATGATCGCGAGAGGAGTGCGATGAGGCACCTTCTGCAGTCGGCACCCCGGTTCGAGGACTGGGAGGGGGTGCACGACGCCCTGTCCAATGCCTATTTCCCGCACGCGATGCACCCCAAGGCCGTGCCCGGGGCTGCTGCCTCGGGCATCGAGGTCGTCGACCTCGACAGCTGCCGGCTGGCCCGCATCACGTTCGGCGCGACCGTGGGGATCGACTCGGACCACCCCGGTGCCGTGGCGGTCAACATCCCGCTGAGCGGTCACCTCGCCTCCCGCATCGGCAGCATGAACTACGACGCCGCACCCGGTCGGGCCACGGCCTTCCCGGCCGACACCCCCGCACACATGCCGGCCTGGGCTCCTGACCTCGTCGTCCTCGGCCTGCGCATCGACAGCGCGCACCTGCACCGTGAGAGCGAGCGGGTCTTCGCCCGCAAGGACGTGCGGTTGCCGACCGACATCGACCTGCGCACCCCGGCGGGGGCTGCGTGGTTCCGGATGGCGCGCACGACCTTCGACAACGCCCGCGACTGCGGCGGCGTCCTCTACCGCGACCCACAGGTCGCCGACTCCGTGGCGAGCATGCTCGTCACGGGGCTTCTCCTGGCCGCGGTCCCGGACGAACCCACCGCTCGCAACGCGCTGCGTCCCCGCCCCGTCCACCGCGTCGTCGAGGCGATGGAAGCCGACCCGACGCGTCCCTGGACCCCGGTCGACCTCGCCGAGATCGCCGGCGTCAGCGTGCGCCGGCTCCAGCAGGCATTCCGCGAGCACCTGGGCACGACACCCTTCGCCCATCTGCACGACCTGCGGCTCGACCGCATCCACGACGACCTCGTCCACGGGCGCGGGGGGACGGTGACCGAGGTCGCCCACTCGTGGGGCATCACCCACCTCGGGCGATTCGCCGCTGCCTACCGGGAGCGCTTCGGGGAACTGCCGAGCCAGACCCTGGCCCGGGCTGCCTGACGCCCCGAGGCTAGGTCCCGGTGATCGCCACCGCTCCGGCCGCGGCCACCCGCTCGTCCTCTCCTGCCGAGCCGCCGGAGGCGCCGACCGCACCGACGAGCTCGCCGTCGACGCGTACCGGGACCCCGCCGCCGAATGCGGCACCCCGGGCCGGTTGCCGATACCGCGGATCACCGCGTCCTCGCCGGCGAGCGCCTCGTAGAGGCCGGAGGTCGGTGCCCCGCCGAAGCGGACGACGGTCCGCGCCTTGTCGATCGCGATCTCGCCAGAGGCGGCGAAGGCGCCGTCCATGCGGGCGAAGGCGAGCAGCGTCCCGCCGGGGTCGACGACGGCGACGTTCATCCGCAGGTCGTGCTCGCGGGCGTGCGCCAGAGCAGCGGCGAGCGCCGCCTCGGCCCCCTCGAGGGTCAAGACGGCGCTGCCGCGGATGTGCTCGCCCATCCTCAGGTGAGCACGGTGGTGAAGCGTTCGTTGAGCTCGCGGTCGTGGTAGAAGATCCCCTTGCCGAGCTGGTCGACGGTCCACACGTTCGTCGGGCGGTCGGCGAAGGCGAGGTACCCGCCGGAGAAGACCTCGTTGCGGTTGCCGCTGGGGTCGAAGAAGTACACGGTCTGCCCGCGGGTGATGCCGTGGCGGGTCGGGCCGATGTCGATCGGCACGTCGTCCATCGTCATCAGGTCGGCCGCGCGCCCCACGCTGTTCCAGTCCTCGAGGCGGAAGGCGAAGTGGTGCAGCTTGCCCTGGGGGCCGCCGATGACCGCGAGCTGGTGGATCTGGTTGTTGGAGGTCATCCACGTGCCGACGCACTCGTGGTCGTCGTCGAGGCTGGTCTGCACGCGCTCGGTGGCGTAGAAGCCGAAGACGTCGGAGAGCATCCGCTCCATCGTGCCCACGTCCTCGGTCGTGATGAGGGAGTGGTCGAGGGCCGGGGCGCCGATACCGACGAGGTGGCGGGGGAAGACCTCGGGGTTGTGCGTGCCCACCTCGGTGCCGATCGCGGTCGCCTGGTGGTAGACCTCGAAGACGTGCTCGCTCGGCGTGACGAAGCGGATGCCGTCGCCGATCTCCGGGTTGTCCCCCTTCGACATGCGCTCGACGGTCAGGCCGAAGGCCCTGGCCTTGGCCTCGACGTCGTCGATGTCGGCCTCGTGCTCGACCTTCCAGCCGTACTTGACGACGCCGACGCCCCCCTCCTCGAGGACGACCGAGTGGTGGTCCCACTCGTCCCAGCCCTTGTAGAAGACGCGCTTGTTGCCCTCCGGGGAGGTGTCCTCGAGGGTCTCGTAGAGACCCATCGTCGAGGCATAGTGGTTCTTCGCCTCGGTCATGTCGGTGACACGCACGTGGGCGTAACCCATCCGCATGATGCCCATGTCTACTGCTCCTCCAGTGGGGTGCCCGCAGACCGCTCGCGGTCGCAGAGCGCCGCGTTGATCTTGCCGAGCAGGGGGTTGACGAGCCGCAGGGACGCGTCTCGCATCTCGATGACCAGGTCCTCGTCGGCGACCGCGCGGCAGCTCAAGCAGGTGCCGTCGGTGCGCTCGTCCTCGGAGACGACCGAGTCGGCCACGGGTCGGTTGTAGGAGAAGTCGCCGTCGACGACATCCACCTTGCAGATTCCGCAGCCGCCACGGCGGCAACCCACCGTGTAGGCATAACCGGCCTTGTGCAGGCCGGAGAGCAGCGTCTCGCCGGGCTCGATGTGGATCTGCGTGCCCGACGGCTGCACGATGATCGTCGTCATCGAGCACTCCTTCGTGGTCGTGCCGGTCGTCGACGACCCGGTGGGTCCACTGTGGGCGAGACCACGGACGAAGGCGGCGAACGTTCCCCTTCGCGGAACGGCCGGCCGGTGCTGGCCGGTCGGTGGCCGGCGCCGGTGGCGCTCGGCTCAGCCGTTGTTGCGCTCCTTGGCCCGGATGAGGTCGAGCGCGATGACGGCACCGATGGTGCCGAGCTTTTCCGGCACGGGCACCTGCGGGACGAAGCCGAGGACGTAGCGCTCTCTGCCGAGGAAGGCCTGCGCGACGCCCGGCCAGTGGCGGCTCGCGGTCGCGGCCAGGCCACCGGGGCCGGTCACCTGGAACTCCCGGTCCCACATCGAGCCCTCGAGCCGCAGCTGCGGTCCGGTCGCGAGCTCGATGCGCAGTGCCTTCGTGAAGAAGGTGAACTCCTTGACCACCCGCGCGATGACCTGGCCCTGCGCGTCGTGCACCTCGTAGCGGTCGAGGCCGATGCCCGGCGGGTCGACGACCCGCACGAGCAGGGTCCCGTCGGTGTCGACGATCGCCAGCTGGCGGTTGCCCATGAGCAGCCGCGAGCCCATGCCACCCTCGGTGACGATGCGCCCGATCGGCGCACCGGCGAGGTCGTGGATGCCGAAGTCGTTGCTCATGAAGGAGCGCACCTGGTCGAGCACCAACGCGTCGGTCTGCAGGATCCCCATGTGCCCAGTGTGCGCTACCCGTAGGTGTCGCGCGGCCCCCGCCCGTCACTCGTGCGCCGCGGCCCCCGAGACCACGACGGGGCGCTCGGCCCGTGGACCCGCAGCTCGTGCACGACGTCGGGGCCGACGGCCTCGGCGATGCTTCCGAGCAGCGAGCTCGACAGCAGCCGGATCTGCGTCGCCCACGCGGTCGAGTCGGCCCGCACCGACAGCACCCCCGCCTCGAAGCTCACCGGCTCGCAGTGCTCGGCCACCTGCCGGCCGACGATCTCCGGCCAGCGCCCCATGACCGAGCCGGCGGCGACGTCGACCTGCCACCCACGGTCGCCGACGAGGCGCTCCACCTGCTCGCCGACGGTCATCGGGTCGCGACCGGTGCCGGCGAGCACGCCCCGGGGCTGCCACTTCCGCTTGGGCCGCGGCTTCATGCCGGGGCGCAGTCCCTTCGTCGCCGCGCACCGCG
>NZ_JBNFOF010000048.1:0-17079 GCF_057364645.1 Janibacter sp. CFPM2_SD2 | reverse complement strand
GGCAGGTGCGGGCCGTGCTGCTCGAGCGACCCGACGGCACGACGAGGAGGTCCACCCCTTCGGCCTCCGCGGAGGCAAGGTGGGCCAAGCTCGCGCGGCCGGTCGGGGGAGGGCATGCCCGTCAGCGCGTCGTCGCGGCCGCGGGCACACCGAGCTCGCGGTGGAAACCCTCGGGGACGAGCAGGTGCTCGGGGCCCAGCTCGGCGACGGAGGAGAGGGCGAGGCCGCGCAGCGCGGAGTCGACGCCGCCGTTGAGCAGGTCGAGGACGTTTTCCACCCCGGCCTGGCCGTTGGCGGCGAGCCCCCAGAGGTAGGCCCGGCCGATGAGGACGGCCTTGGCGCCGAGGGCGAGGGCCTTGACGACGTCGGAGCCGCGGCGGATGCCGCCGTCCATGACGACGTCGACCTGGTGGCCAACCCGCTGTGAGATCGGGTGAACCATGCGGATCGCGGCGGGGGTGCCGTCGAGGTTGTTGCCTCCGTGGTTGGACACCGAGATGCCGGCGACACCGACGTCGACCGCGCGCAGTGCGTCGTCGACGCGGGAGACGCCCTTGAGGACGAAGGGGGTGCCGCTGATCTGCGACCACTGCTCCCGCATCCACGCGACGTCCTGCCAGGAGGGCGGCGGCGTGGTCATCCACTCGTAGTAGGCACCGAAGAAGGTCGGCGCCTCCCCTCCGGGCGGGGTGAGGTTGGGCGCGGTGAGGTCGGGCAGCTTGCCGGTGTCGATGAACTGGCGGCCGAAGTCGACGAGCCAGCGAGGCTTCGTCGCGACCTGCGGGGCGAGCCGGATCATCGCCTTGAGGTCGACCTTCTCGGGGATCTCCGGGCTGCCCCAGTCACGGCCGATGGAGAAGGACCAGTCGAGGGTGGCGATGAGGCCCTTGGCGCCGGCCTCGTGGGCGCGGGTCATCCGCTGGATCATCGTGTCGCGGTCGCCGGTCCAGTACATCTGGAAGAAGGTCGTCGCTCCGGTGTCGCAGACCTCCTCGACGGACTTCGAGGCGAAGTTGGACAGGCCCATGATCGTGCCGCGGCCGCGGCGGCCCGGGCGACGGCGACCTCGCCGTCGGGGTGGACCGCCTGGACGCCGGTGGGGCTGATGATGACCGGCGAGCCGATCTGCTGGCCGAAGACGGTCGTCGACTGGTCACGCTCGGGCTGCTGGCCGACGACGTGCGGAGCCAAGCCGATCTCGGCGAAGGCGCTCTGGTTGTCGTCGCGACTCTGGCCGCGCTCCGACCCGGCGACGAGTGCGCCGTAGACGGGAGCGGGCAGCTTTTTGCGGGCGCGCTCCTGGGCGACGGCGACGGACTCGAACCAGGGGTTCTGCTTCCAGGGGTTGGTGAGCCACTCGGGCTTGTTCATCGTCTCGTCCTCGTCATCGAGGGTCGAAGCCAGCGAGCGGGCTCTCGGCGCACGGCGAGACCGGACGCGGCGGGGCAGCGGTCTCCCCTTCGGGCCGGCGGCGCATGAGCTTGAGCATCACGGGCTCGTTGCGGGTGGGGTTGGCCTTGGAGTGGTCCTGGCTGGCGGCGGGCACGGTGCGCTCGCCCGAGAGGGCGGACTCGCCGTAGCCCTGGACGCACTCCGGGTCGGGGCCGTCGAGCGGCAGGCCGGTGAAGAACTTCGCGGCCATGCAGCCGCCGCGGCAGCTGTCGAAGTGGGCGCACTTCGAGCAGGCGCCACCGGTCTGAGGGGAGCGCAGCTCGCGGAAGAGCTCGGAGTCGCGCCACACCCCGCCGAAGCCGCCGTCGGTGAGCAGGTTCCCGGCGTGGAACTGGTCGTGGATCGCGAAGGGGCACGCGTAGACGTCACCGACGGGGTCGATGAGGCAGACGACGCGGCCGGCGCCGCAGAGGTTGAGCCCGGGCAGGGACTCGCCGAAGGCCGCAAGGTGGAAGAAGGAGTCGCCGGTGAGCACGTCCTCTCCGTGAGCCATGAGCCAGTCGTAGAGCACCCGCTGCTGCTCCGGCAACGGGTGCAGTTCGTCCCACACGTCGGCGCCGCGGCCCGAGGGACGCAGCCGGGTCAGGCGCAGCGTGGCGCCGTAGCGGTCGGCGATGGCCTTGAAGTCGTCGAGCTGGCTGATGTTCTGTCGGGTGCAGACGACGGAGATCTTGGCGTCACCGAACCCGGCGGCCTGGAGGTTGTCGAGGGCACGCAGCGCCATGTCGTAGGAGCCGGGGCCGCGGACGTAGTCGTTGACCTCGGCGGTCGCGCCGTCGAGGGAGATCTGTACGTCGACGTAGTCGGTCGCGGCGAGGAAGGCCGCGCGCTCGGGGGTGATCCGGGCGCCGTTCGTCGAGAACTTCACGCCCACGTCGTGGGCGACCGCGTACTCGAGCAGCTCCCAGAAGTCGGGGCGGATCGTCGGCTCACCACCGCCGATGTTGACGTAGAAGACCTGCATCCGCTGCAACTCGTCGATGACGGCCTTGCACTGCTCGGTGCTCAACTCGCGCGGGTCTCGCCGACCCGAGCTGGAGAGGCAGTGGGCGCACTCGAGGTTGCAGGCGTAGGTCAGCTCCCAGGTCAGGCAGATCGGGGCGTCGAGGCCGAACTCGAACTGCTCGACGAGCGTGCCGCCCTCGGGGCGGGCTGGTGCCTGCCGGGCCGCGGGTCGGTCGGTGGTGAGGGTCATGCTGGCTCCTCAGGAGTCGGTGCGTGGGCGGATCATGCCGTTGGCGGCAAGACCCTGCAGCGCACGCAGGTACCCGTCGTGCTGCTCCTGCGGGATGCCCTCGGCGACCAGGGTGCTCTGCACGTCCGGGTGGTCGGCGAGGTGCTCCACGACGCGGACGAGCTCCGGTCGCTTCAGGAAGGACAGCTTGCGGTTGTGGAAGTTGTAGGCCAGGGCCCCGAAGGGTTCGGGGCGAAGCGCCACGGATGCCGACAGCTCCCAGGGCCGCATCAGCATCCGTGGCGTTTCCGCGTTCATCGCGATCATCGATCTCTGGTCGAGGCGCGGATCAGTAGACGCCGCACATGCCGTCGATGGAGACCTCTTCCACGAGGTCATCGGCGACTGCGTCGACCTGAGCGTCTTGCTCGAGACCGTCGTGCTGCTCGTCTGCCATGGTGTTGTCCTTCCGACGTCGCTGTCTGGTTCGGCCCAAGTTAGTGACGTGAGAGGACGGCCGTAACTGCCCTAACGGGTAGTCCGTGGCCTGCCCGGGTCGGTCAGGCGGGTGGTCAGGCGCCGCCCAGTGCCGCGTCCACGATGGCCCTGGCGTCCGCCTGCACCTGCGCCAGGTGCTCGGGCCCGCGGAAGGACTCGGCGTAGATCTTGTAGACGTCCTCGGTGCCCGACGGGCGGGCGGCGCACCACGCCGACTCGGTGGTGACCTTGAGCCCACCGATGGCCGCGCCGTTGCCGGGGGCCTCGGTGACCTTGGCCGTGATCGCCTCTCCTGCAAGGGAGTCCGCGGAGACAGCGGCCGGGGTGAGGGCCTTGAGGGCAGCCTTCTGCTCACGGGTCGCGGGCGCGTCGACGCGGGCGTAGGCGGGCTCGCCGTGGCGGGCGACGAGATCGGCGTAGTGCTCGCTGGGGGAGCGACCGGTGGTCGCGAGGATCTCGGAGGCGAGCAGAGCGAGGATGATGCCGTCCTTGTCAGTGGTCCACACCGACCCGTCGTGCCGCAGGAAGCTCGCCCCCGCCGACTCCTCGCCACCGAAGCCGACCGACCCGTCGAGCAGCCCGGGGACGAACCACTTGAAGCCGACCGGCACCTCCCACAGGTCCATCCCGAGGTCCGCGGCGACCCGGTCGATCATCGAGCTCGACACGAGCGTCTTGCCGATCCGCCGGCTCGACCAGCCCGGCCGCGCCCCGCCGTGCAGGTACTGGATCGCCACCGCGAGGCAGTGGTTGGGGTTCATCAGCCCGACGTCGGGGGTGACGATGCCGTGCCGGTCGGAGTCCGCGTCGTTGCCGGTCGCGATGTCGTACCGATCCCGTTGAGCGACAAGGCTGGCCATGGCCGCAGGGGAGCTGCAGTCCATCCGGATCTTGCCGTCCTTGTCGAGGGTCATGAAGCGCCACGTCGGGTCGACGAGCGGGTTGACCACCGTCAGGTCGAGGCCGTGGCGCTCGCCGATCTCGCCCCAGTAGTGCACGGCCGCGCCGCCCATCGGGTCGGCGCCGATCCGCACGCCGGCGTCCCGGATCCGTTGCAGGTCAACGACGCTCGGCAGATCGGTGACATAGGCGGCGAGGTAGTCGTGATCGGTCGCGGCGGCCCGGGCCCGGGCGAAGGGGGTCCGCCGCACCTGCCGCAGGCCGTCGCGCAGGTGCGCGTTGGCCGCGTCGGCGATGGCGCTTGTGACGTCGGTGTCGGCGGGGCCACCGTGCGGCGGGTTGTACTTGAAGCCGCCGTCGCTCGGGGGGTTGTGCGAAGGGGTGACGACGATGCCGTCGGCGAGGCCGCCCCCCTTCGCCGTGAGGTCCTTGCCCCGGTTGGCGGTGAGGATCGCGTGCGAGATCGCCGGGGTCGGGGTGTAGCCGTCGCGGGAGTCGACGAGGACGGTGACGCCGCCGGCGACGAGGACCTCGAGGGCGGTGGTCCACGCCGGCTCGGAGAGGGCGTGGGTGTCGCGGCCGAGGAAGAGCGGGCCGTCGATGCCGGCTGCGCGGCGGTGGTCGACGATCGCCTGGGTGGTGGCGAGGATGTGGGCTTCGTTGAAGGACGCGGTGAGCGAGGAGCCCCGGTGCCCGCTCGTGCCGAAGGCGACCTGCTGGTCGACGTCCTCAGGGTCGGGCTGCACGGCGTAGTAGGCGGTGACGACGTGGCTGACGTCGATGAGGTCCTCGGGCAGTGCGGGCTGGCCCGCTCGGTCGGCGGCTGCGCTCATGCCCTGACGCTATCGCCCTCCACAACCGCTCCCTGAGGAGCTTGCGCAGCAAGCGTCTCGAAGGGAGACCTCCTCAGGGACCGGAGATCGCCGCCAACCGCGCGGTGAGCGGCGCCGTGGCCGGGTGGCGGGCCTCGCCGAGCTCGTCGAGTGCCCGCTGGAGCACCTCGGCGTCGGCGACGACCTCGCTGTAGGCGAGCACGGCCGAGGGATCGGGGTCGGTGAGCAGGCACTCGCGGACGGCGACGGCGAGGTAGTCGGCGGTCTCGGTGAGCAGCGGCGAGCTGGTGCCGGGGACGAGGTCGCCGCCGTAGGCGTCGACGGCGCGCGGGGCATCGCTGCGGCGCACCGCCGCCCGCACCGCGTCGACATCGCTCGTCACGGGCAGGTCGAGCCGATAGGGCCGGGAGGCCAGACGGCCGCCGAGGGCGGAGCGCAGCTGGCTGACCTCGGACTTCAGGGTGCTCGTCGACACCCGCTCGTCGCCGTAGAGGTGGGCGTGCAGCTCGCCGAGCGAGAGCCCCTCGGGGTGCAGGGCGAGGATCGCGAGGATCTCCACCTGGCGGCGGGTGAGCAGCAGTCGCGACCCGTCGAGGTGGACCTCGCTCGCGCCCAGCAGGCGCAGGTGCAGCCCCTGGTGCGCGGGCACGGTCAGCGTCGAGGCGAGGGACGAGGCGGGGATCGCGGTCTCGAGCAGCCGGGCGAGCGCCTGCGCGGTCGCGGCGCCGATCGGGTGGTTGCGGTCCCACGTCGTCGACAGGTCGAGGACCCCGAGCTGGGCGCCGGTCCCCGGGTCGTGCACGGGCGCGGCCCAGCAGACCCAGCTGTGCACGATCGGGGCGTAGTGCTCGGCGGCGAAGACGGTGGACACGGAGTCGGTGCGCAGCGCGAGGTTGAGCGCATTGGTCCCGACGCTGCCCTCGTCCCACCGGCCGCCGGCGACGAAGTTGACCTGCTCGGCGGCGCTGCGCATGACCCGCCCGCCGTAGGTCCACAGGATCCGGGTCTGGGGGTCGGTGACGGCGACGACGAGGTCGCCGTCCTCGGCAGCGGAGCGCAGCGCGCCCTCGAGCCGGGCGACCGCGGCCGACAGCGGTGACTCCGCGAAGAGGCTGGCGGTCTCCCCTTCGTCCGCCAGCGGAGCGGCCTCGACGGTCGCAGGCAGGTGCTCCGCGGACCGGCGCCACGACGACAGGATCTCGGGGCGCACCTGCTCGGGCGCGCTGCCCTCGCGCCAGTGCTCCCAGGCGCGCTCCAGCGTGCGCCGTCGACTGGACTCCACCATCGGCCACCTCCTCGTGGTCCCCGTCAGCGTAGGCCGGAGCGGGGCCTAGGGTCGAGGGATGAGCACCGCAGCCGGCACCCTGATGTGGACCCCGGCGGCCGAGCGGCCCGACCTGCTCGCCGCCCCCGTCGCCGCCGCGATCGCGGCGGTCCCCTCGGCCCGCGTGGCCGAGATCGACCCCGAGCTGGCGGACACCGCCGCCTTCTGCGAGGCCTATGCGTCGCCGCCGCAGTTGTCCGCCAACTGCGTCGTCGTCGCGGGCCGAAGGGGAGGGGAGACCCGGCACGCCGCCGTCCTCGTCCTCGCGACGGACCGGGCGGACATCAACGGCGTCGTGCGCCGGCACGTCGACGCGCGCAAGATCTCCTTCGCCCCGATGGACGAGGCCGTCGAGGTCACCGGCATGGAGTACGGCGGCGTCACCCCCGTCGGGCTGCCGGAGGGGTGGCCGGTGCTCGTCGACGAGGCGGTCGTTGCCGCCGGCGAGGTCGTCATCGGCTCGGGCGTGCGCGGCTCCAAGCTGCTCGTCGACGCGGCCGAGCTCGCGGCGCTGCCGAGCGCCGAGGTCCTCGCCCTGGCGCTCCCCGCCCCCGCTGGCTGAGGTGCGAGCGCCAGCGAGCCTCGAAGCCACCTACCCGAGCGACTCGAGCAGCTCCCGTACCCGGCCCTTGATCTCGTCACGGATGGGGCGCACGGCCTCGACGCCCTGCCCGGCGGGGTCGTCGAGCTGCCAGTCCTCGTAGCGCTTGCCGGGGAAGATCGGGCAGGCGTCGCCGCACCCCATCGTGATGACGACGTCGCTGGCCTGCACGGCGTCGGTGGTCAGCACCTTGGGCCGCTCGGTGGACAGGTCGATGCCCTCCTCGAGCATCGCTGCGTGGACGGCGGGGTTGATCGAGTCGGCGGGCGCGGAGCCGGCGGAGCGCACCTCGACGGCACCTCCGGACAGGGCTCGTGTGTAGGCCGCGGCCATCTGCGAGCGGCCGGCGTTGTGCACGCAGACATAGAGGACGGAGGCGGTCATCGGGACTCCTGCAGGGACGAAGGGGAGGGGAGACGTCGGCGCAGGGCGAGGCTGACGTAGACGAGGCCGACGAGGACGGGGACCTCGATGAGCGGGCCGACGACGCCGGCGAGGGCCTGGCCGCTCGTCGCGCCGAAGGTCGCGATGGCGACGGCGATGGCCAGCTCGAAGTTGTTGCCCGCCGCGGTGAAGGCGAGCGTCGTCGTGCGCTCGTAGCCCATGCCGAGCGCCCGCCCGAGCAGATAGCCCGCGCCCCACATGAGGGCGAAGTAGGCGAGCAGCGGCAGCGCGATCCGGGCGACGTCTAGGGGCCGTGAGGTGATCGCCTCACCCTGCAGGGCGAAGAGGACGACGATCGTGAAGAGCAACCCGTAGAGGGCCCACGGCCCGACCTTCGGCAGGAAGGTCTGCTCGTACTCCCTTCGCCCCCAACGGCGCTCGCCGATGCGTCGGGAGAGGTAGCCCGCGAGCAGGGGGATGCCGAGGAAGATCAGGACGGACTTCGCGATCTGCCAGGCGGAGACGTCGAGGTCGGCCTGCTCGAGGCCGAGCCAGCCGGGCAGGACCGACAGGTAGAACCAGCCGAGCCCGGCGAAGGCGACGACCTGGAAGAGCGAGTTGAGCGCCACGAGGACGGCGGCGGCGTCGCGGTCGCCGCAGGCGAGGTCGTTCCAGATGATGACCATGGCGATGCAGCGGGCGAGCCCGACGATGATCAGGCCGGTGCGGTACTCCGGCAGGTCGGGGAGGAGCAGCCAGGCGAGGGCGAACATCAGCGCCGGCCCGACGACCCAGTTGAGCAGCAGCGAGGACCCGAGCAGCCGCCGGTCGCTCGTCACGGTGTCGAGCCGGTCGTAGCGGACCTTGGCCAGCACCGGGTACATCATCACGAGCAGGCCGAGGGCGATCGGCAGTGAGATCCCGTCGACCTCGATGGCGCTCAGCAGGTCACCGAGGCCGGGGACGAGCCGGCCGAGGAGGAGTCCGGCGACCATGGCCAGCCCGATCCACGCCGGCAGCCACCGGTCGAGGGTCGACAGGCGGGCGGGCGCCTGCGCTGGTGCGGTGTCGACGCTCACTGCGGGGCGGCCTTGCTCGCGCGGACGAAGGCGCTGGCGAAGGACCCGTCGAGGGCGTCGACGACCTGCTCGAGCGTCCAGCCGTGCGGCAGCTGGTCGCCCACGAGGCCGGACAGGCGGTGCAGGTCGTCGCGGCCGTAGGTGCGCGTGATCTCCACGGAGGCGTCGGTGAAGCCCACCGCCGTGAGCCGCTCGACGTAGTCGGTGTCGAGCAGGGCTCCGGAGATGCAGCCGGTCCACAGACCGACGATGCCGCGCAGCGCATCGGGGATCCCGCGGAGGAGGACGACGTCGGCGACGGCGAAGCGTCCGCCCGGCCGCAGCACGCGGTGCGCCTCACGGATCACGGCGTCCTTGTCCGCGCTGAGGTTGATGACGCAGTTGGAGATGACGACGTCGACGCTCGCGTCATCGAGCGGGATGGCCTCGATCCGGCCACGGACGAAGCGCGCATTGGCGATGCCGGCCTCGGCCTGGTTGCGGCGGGCGAGCTCGAGCATCTCGTCAGTCATGTCGAGCCCGGTCGCGGTGCCGGTGGGGCCGACGCGGCGCGCGGAGAGCAGCACGTCGAGACCGCCGCCGGAGCCCAGGTCGAGGACGTCCTCGCCGGGGGAGAGGTCGGCGAGGGCCGTCGGGTTGCCGCACCCGAGCGAGGCTGCGAGTGCCGCGTCCGAAGGGGAGTCCGTCCCCTCGTAGAGACCGACGGTGATCGGGTCGGGCTCGCCCCCGGGGCTGGACCCGCTGCAGCACGGGCTGGCGTCTCCAGTGAGGTGGGACCGGGCGGCAGCGGCATAGCGCTCGCGCACGGCGTCGCGGGTGGGGGTCGTGGGGATCACGAGAAGCTCCTGCTTCGATGGATGTCGAATCAACTGCCGTGGCCAGCATGGTCCGTTGATTTGAGATATGTCAAGATAAGCTCGTGAGCATCCTCGAGTCGGTCCCCGGTGAGCAGGCCGTGACCTGCTGCGGGCTGGCGACCTCGCCTGTCACCGAGGCCGACGCGGCCCGTCTGGCGCCGGTCTTCAAGGCGCTCGGCGACCCGGTCCGGCTGCGCATGGTCTCGATGATCGCCGCGCAGCCCGAGCTGTGCGTCTGCGAGATCACCCCGGCCTTCGACCTGTCGTCGGGCACGATCTCGCACCACCTCAAGCTGCTGCGCGAGGCCGGGCTCGTCGACTGCGAGCGCCGCGGCACCTTCGTCTACTACTGGATCAACCCCGAGGCCCTCGGCGCCCTGTCGACCCTGCTCGCGGTCGCCCCTGCCGGCTGAGCCCCCCGCCCCCTTCGCTTTGACGCCAGCCGCCCCGGCGCGGTCCCATGGGTCCATGACCGACCTCGCGATCGTCGACGCCGACCCCACGCCGCTCACCGCCACCGTGGGGACCAAGTTCGCCTACGGCACGACCGGAGTCCGCGAGGCGCTCCTCTCCTTCGCCGTGTCCACTGCGCACGACATCCTCGAGGAGGAGATCCTCATCCACGCGGGTGGTGAGCAGGTCGAGGCGCGAGAGCTTGCCGGCAACCACGGCACTCGGCTGCACGTCGTCGACGAGGTGGGCGACGGCTGGCTCGAGGTGACCTATCGCGCGGTTGTCGACATCACCAGGCCGACCGGTGACCAGGTGGGGCGTGAGATCGACTTCGACCGCTGGGTCTTCACCCGTCCGAGCCGCTACGCCGAGTCGGATCGACTGGCCCCCATGGCTGCTCGGCTCTTCCCGAGCCAGTCCGGGATCGAGCGGGTCAATGCCGTCGGCGAGTGGGTCAACACGCACATGGCCTACATCTCCGGGTCGAGCCGGGGCACCGACGGCGCCGTCGACTCGATCCTCCAGGCCTCGGGGGTGTGCCGCGACTTCGCGCACGTCGTCGTCGCCCTGCTGCGGGCGCTCGGCACCCCCGCGCGGCTCGTCTCGGTCTACGCCCCGGGGCTGCAGCCGATGGACTTCCACGCCGTGGCCGAGGCCTGGGTCGACGACGCGTGGCACATCGTCGACGCGACCCGACTGGCCCCCCGCGAGGCGATGGTCCGCATCGCCACCGGCCGCGACGCGGCCGACACCGCCTTCCTCACCACGCGCGGTGGCCGTACGACCTTCAACCGTCAGGTCGTCACCGCCACGCTCACCGAGGGCCGGCTCCCGCAGGAGGACCCCTCCGCGCTCGTGCGCCTGGCCTGAGCCCACGGCCCCGGAAGAGGGGGCCGACCCGCATCTTCCCGCATCCCGAGACGCCGCGCGCCTCGTCATGCACGTCACCCGAGCCGTAGTTACCGTCGAGTAACTGCTGGTCGTTGACGACCGGCCCAGCCCGGGAGGAAGTCATGCGCGTTCGCGCTCTGTCCGTCGTCACCGCCGTCGCCGCCGTGGTGGCCACCGTTGGAGCGAGCCCCTCGAACGCCGCCCCCGGCGGCTCGGTCGAGTCGCCGCAGCACTTCGTCCAGCTCGGCGACTCCTTCTCCTCGGGCAATGGCGCGGGCAGCTACGTGGAGAAGACCTGCTGGCGCTCGCCGAACAACTACGGCGCCCGGGTCGCCCAGCTCAAGGGCGCGACCTACACCAATGCGGCGTGCAGCGGTGGTGTGACCGCTGACATCCTCGAGCCGCGCGATCTCGGCTCTCCCTCGTGGCGCACGCGCACCTATCGGATCCCGGCGGGCGCGGTCGACGCCCGAGCCCAGTGGCTGGCGAAGGCGAAGGCCGACCAGCTCTGCGGCACCCCGGCCCAGTCGGACTTCTCCTACGTCTACACCGTCAGCTCGAGCGCGTCGGCCGGCGACCTCTACACCGCGACGGTCCGCTGCCAGCTGCAGGCCGCACCGCAGATCGACGCGGTCGACCGCTCGACGGACGCCGTCTTCGTCACCACGGGCGGCAACGACGTGCGCTTCACCTCGATCGTCATCGACTGCCTCGTGCTGCGCTCCGCGGGCAGCTGCAAGGCGCGCATCGACGCGGCGAACGCCCAGCTGACGTCGCTGAAGCAGGAGACCAAGGAGACACTGCAGGCGGTCCACGACCGCTCCGGCGGTCGCGCGCACGTCTACCTGCTGGGCTACCCGCACCTGATCAACACCGACAACTTCCGCCTGGGCTCGACCTATGACGCAGGGAATGAGCTCTCGCGGATGCAGCTGCGCGGCGACACCCTGCAGCGGGCGGCGATGGCGGAGCTGTCCCGCGCCAACGGTGGCCGGGGTGGGTTCACCTTCGTCGACGTCAAGCGTGACTGGGGTGGCTACACGCACGGGATCGACCCGCATGTCATCGCGGACAACAGCGATGCCTGGCTCGTCCCTGTCCTCTCGCCGGGGCGCCAGCTCAAGGAGTTCGTCCACCCGACGGCCGCGGGTTGGGGTGCGAGCGCGCTGGCACTCGCCGACGCGATGCGCTGAGTCAGTGGGGGCGGGCTCTAGCCACTGCCGGCCCGCCCCGGCGATTACTCTCGAGTCACCAGCCGCTCGACGGGGAGCGGCCACCAGGAGGTCACCATGCGCCGACGTCGTCGCACCCTGTCCATCGCCACCGCTCTCGCCGCCCTCGCGGCGGGCATCGGGACGGCCCTCCCGGCCGGTGCGGCGCCCCCTTCGCCGGACTACGTCGTGCTCGGTGACTCATACTCGGCCGGCAACGGCGCGGGCACCTACACCGAGCGCACCTGCTGGCGCTCGCCCGACAACTACGCGGCCAAGGTGGCCGCGCAGGACGGTGCGAACCTGACCAATGCCGCGTGCAGCGGTGGCGTCGTCGCCGACATCACGCAGCCGCGCGCCCTGGGGTCCCCCTTCGTGCGGACGGCGACCTACGAGGTGAGCGGCACGGCGGCCGTCCAGCAGCGCAAGTGGCTGCAGCGGGCCGAGGCCGACGCCCTGTGCGGCACGCCCGCCCAGCCGGACTGGTACTACGAGCAGACCGTCACGAGCAGCGCACCGACGGGCCGGCAGCTCACCGCGACGGTCAGCTGCCAGCTGACGGCCGCGCCCCAGGTGGAGTCGGTGACCCCGCAGACCGATGCGGTCTTCCTGACCGTCGGCGGCAACGACATCGGCTTCAGCACGATCGTCCTGCAGTGCATGGTGCTGCGCTCCCCGAGCGGCTGCCGCACGACGATGGACGCGGCCAACGCGACCCTGCCCGCGCTGAAGGACGACACGGCCGAGGCGCTCGCCGCGATCCGGGAGAAGTCGCGGGGCAATGCGCACGTCTACCTCCTCGGCTACCCCCACCTGCTCAACACCGACAGCTACGGCATCCCCGAGGCCGCACCGACCTACGATGCCGGCGCCGCGCTCGACGAGCTGCAGCGCCGCGGCGACGAGCTCCAGCGCGAAGGGGTCGCCGAGCTCGACGCGAGCGCGAAGGGTCGGGGTGGGTTCACCTTCGTCGACGTCAAGCCCGCGTGGGGCGGCATGGCGCACGGGCTCGACCCGCGCTCCGTCCCAGACAACACCCAGGCCTGCTCGTGCCCGTCCTCGCCCCCGGGCGTGAGCTGCCCGAGTGGGTGCACCGACCGGCGAGGGCTACACCGCCTCGGCATCGGCGCTGAGCGCGGCCATGCGCTGAGGCGCGCCGCCGCCGCCCTTGCGCCTCCGCTCCGAACCCTGCAAAACCCTAGGGTCTTGCAGGGTTCGGAGCGCAGGACCCTGGGGTTTTGCAGGGTTGGGTCGACCGTAGCGCTGTGTCCAATGTTCGTCTAAGGTTTGGGCATGTCCTCCCTCTCGCGCCGCAGCGTGCTGCCCCGCCTCCTCGCCGGCCTCGTCATTGTGCTCTGGTTCGCCGTGGGGGCAGTGGGTGGGCCGCTCGTCGGCCAGCTGTCGAGCGTGCAGGACAACGACCAGGCCTCCTTCCTCCCGCAGTCCGCCGAGTCGACCCGCGTGGCCGAGCAGCTGCCGGACTTCGAGGCCGACTCCACGCTGCCGCTCATCGTGGCCGTGGAGGCCGAGGGTGGGCTGGGGCGTGACCAGCTCGCCGAGCTCGGCGACTGGGCCGAGCGGCTGCCGCAGCAGCAGCTGGACTCCGCGCCGGGGACGGTGGCGGACTACCTTGCCGCCCAACGGATCCCGGTGATCCCGTCGGAGGACGGTGACGCGGCGATCGTCGTCCTCAGCCTCGACGCAGCGGCCGTCGAGGAGACCGTCGACGAGACGAGCATCTCCGACCTGCTCGTCGACGACCTGCGGGGCAGCCTGGCCCCGGACGTCGACAAGGCCACGGTGGCGGTGACCGGCCCGGCGGGCTTCGCCGCCGACCTCGGCGAGGCCTTCGCCGGCATCGACGGGCTGCTGCTCCTCGTCACGCTCGCCGTCGTGCTCGTCATCCTGCTCGTCGTCTACCGCAGCCCGGTCCTCCCCTTCGTCGTGCTCCTCACGAGCATCTTCGGGCTCGCGCTCGCGGCACTGCTCATCCACCCGATGGCCGCCGCCGACTGGATCCAGCTCTCGGGCCAGAGCCAGGGCATCCTCTTCATCCTCGTCGTCGGCGCCGCGACCGACTACTCGCTGCTGCTCGTCGCGCGCTACCGCGAGGAGCTGCACGCGGCCGACCCGCTGCCGGCCCTGCGCATCGCGTGGCGCCAGACCCTGGGGCCGGTCGCGGCCAGTGGCGGCACCGTCATCGCGGGCCTGCTCTGCCTGCTCTTGTCCGACCTCGGCAACATCGCCGGCCTCGGGCCGGTCGGTGCCCTCGGCATCGCCGGGGCGATGACCGCCTCGCTCACCCTACTCCCCGCGGCCCTCGCGCTGCTGGGCCGGGCCGCCTTCTGGCCGTCCGTGCCCGACGCGGCACGCGCCCGCAGCACCGGCTCTGGTCCGGTGTGGCGCGTCGCGTGACGTCCCGTCCCCGCATCACCTGGGTCGTGACGACCGCCGTGCTGCTCGTCGCCGCGGCTGCGGCGCTCACCTTCCCGACCCAGGGCATCACGCAGGCACAGTTCTTCACGACCGACGTGGAGTCCGTCGACGGTCAGCGCGTCCTCGACCGGCACTTCGACGGGGGAGACCAGCGGCCCGTGCAGGTCGTCGTCCCCGACGCGGCCGTCCGCGAGGCGAAGCGGGTCCTCGCCGACCACGACGACGTCTCGGGGCAGGTCCGCTCGCAGGAGTCGACGACGGGGTCGGGGTCGACCCTGCTCTCGGCAACCCTGACCGTCGGGTCCGAGTCGCCCGAGGCGCGCGACGTCGTCCGCGACCTGCGCGGCGAGCTCCACGACGTCGACCCCGACATCATCGTCGGGGGCGCGACCGCGACCGCGGTCGACACCGACGACGCGAGCATCCGCGACTACCGCGTCGTCGTGCCCGCGATCCTGCTCGTCGTCACCCTCGTCCTCATGGCCCTGCTGCGGTCCGTCGCTGCGGCGGTGCTGCTCGTCGTGGTCAACGTGCTGACCTTCGCCGCGACCCTCGGGGTCTCGGCGGTGCTCTTCACCCGCGTCCTCGACCAGCCGGGCGCCGACCCCTCGACGCCCGTCCTCGGGTTCGTCTTCCTCGTCGCCCTCGCCGTCGACTACTCGATCTTCCTCATGACGCGTGCGCGGGAGGAGTCGCTGCACGTCGGGACCCGCCGCGGGGTGCGCCGAGCCGTCGCGGTCACGGGCGGGGTCATCACCAGCGCCGGCGTCGTCCTCGCCGCGACCTTCTCCGCCCTGTGGGTGATCCCGCTGCTCTTCCTCGCGCAGATCGCCTTCATCGTCGCCTTCGGCGTGCTGCTCGACACCCTCGTCACCCGCTCGGTCCTCGTGCCGGCGCTCGCCACCGACCTGGGCAACCGCATCTGGTGGCCCGGGTCCGGGCGGATGGCCGACGACGAGGAGAGGGGCTGAGGGTTCTCGCCGGCCCGCCCGCAGCGTCGTGACTCGCGGGTATGACGACCACTCGCCACGCGTGACGGCGGCCGGCTCCCGTCGTACCGGGGCTCTTCGCCCTTCGCTGGAGCCGTAGTGGTCGTCGTACCCGGGGGTCACCACGGCCCGCGCCCCAGGGTCCGCGCGGACACGCACACACCCTGCAGGACCCCAGGGTCCTGCAGGGTGTGGTGGTGGGCCCCGCCGTGTGGGTGCGTCGGGAGAGAGCAGCTCAGTCGAGCAGGTCGACCAGCTGCGGTGCGATGCCGATGTAGGTCGCCGGGGTCATCGCCGCGACCCGCTCCTCGACCTCGGCCGGCAGGCCGAGCCCGCGGACGAACTCGACGAGCTCGGGCTGGCCGATGCGCTGACCGCGGGTGAGCTCCTTGAGCCGCTCGTAGGGCTCCTCCATGCCGGGCACGCCCTGCGCGCCGAGGGCCCGCATGACCGACTGGATCGGCTCGCCGAGCACCTCCCAGTTGCCGTCGAGGTCGGCGGCCATCGCCTCGGGCACGGCGTCGAGCCCGGCGAGGCCGCGGCCGGCGTTGTCGATCGCGAGCAGCGAGTGGCCCAGGGCGGTGCCGATGTTGCGCTGCATCGAGCTGTCGGTGAGGTCGCGCTGGAGGCGCGAGGTGACGAGCGTGGAGGCGAGCACGTCGAGGAGCGCATTGCTCACCTCGAGGTTGGCCTCCGCATTTTCGAAGCGGATCGGGTTGACCTTGTGCGGCATCGTGCTCGACCCGACGGTGCCCTGACCGCGGACCTGGGCGAAGTAGCCCATCGAGATGTAGGTCCACACGTCGGTGCACAGGTTGTGCAGCACGCGGTTGAAGCGGGCGATGTCGGCGTAGACCTCGGCCTGCCAGTCGTGCGACTCGATCTGCGTCGTCAGGGGGTTCCACGTCAGGCCCAGGCCCTCGACGAAGGTGCGCGAGATCTCCAGCCAGTCGGCCTCGGGCACGGCGGCCAGGTGGGCGCCGAAGGTGCCGGTCGCGCCGTTGATCTTGCCGAGGTACTCGTCGTGCTGGATCCGCCGCAGCTGGCGCATCAGGCGGTGCGCGAGGACGGCGAGCTCCTTGCCCATCGTCGTCGGGGTCGCCGGCTGGCCGTGGGTGTGCGAGAGGAGCGGCACGTCGCGCAGGTCGACGGCCATCGCCGCGACGGCCTCGGCGAGGGCGTCGGCGCGCGGCAGCCAGACCTCCTCGACGGCCCCCTGGACCATGAGGGCGTAGGCGAGGTTGTTGATGTCCTCGCTCGTGCAGCAGAAGTGGATGAGCTCCGACAGGCCGGCGTCCTCGGGAGCCGGCGCGATCTTGCGCAGGCGCTCCTTGAGGAAGTACTCGACGGCCTTGACGTCGTGCTGGGTGACCTTCTCGGTCGCGCCGAGCTCGGCGATGTCCTCGGGGCCGAAGTCCTCGACGACCTGCCGCAGCGCCGCCTGCTCGTCCTCGGTGAGGGCGCGCACGCCGGGCACGACCTGCTGCGAGGTCAGGTGGATGAGCCACTCCACCTCCACGTGCACCCGCATGCGGTTGAGCGCGGGCTCGCTCAGGTGGTCGATGAGGGGCGAGACGGCGGGCCGGTAGCGGCCGTCGAGCGCGCCGAGGGCGATCTGGGGCGTGGCGTCAGCGAGGCTCTGCATGGCCCCCATCCTCCCAGAGGCGAAGGGGGTGCCCGTCACCTCGACCAGGGGCCGGGCACCCCCCTTCGTCACCCCGGGCGGCGCCGTTACCGATTTGAGATCTTCCCCCCGTCTGTGTCTACGGTGTGCGACGGCCCGGCGGGCACCGTCCGCCGGCACGACCGATGCGGTCACCTGACCGCTCGTGGCCCTCGACGGGGCCGCGTCCCGAGACGAGGAGGAGTCATCACCAATGGCCACCACCCGTCACAGCACCACCCGCCGCGCCGCCCAGGCGCTCGCCGCCGCCGGCCTGCTGACCGTGGCCGGCACCGGCACCGCCAGGCCGCCCCAGGGGCCCCAACGCCGGGCA
>NZ_JBNFOF010000047.1:0-17205 GCF_057364645.1 Janibacter sp. CFPM2_SD2 | reverse complement strand
CGGCGCCGCGAGTGCCGCGCGCAGCGGCGGGCGACCCAGTCGGGCAGGTCGACGTGGTCCGCGGCGCGGGCCGGGATCCGCTCGACGTGCCGCACCCGGTCCTCGCGACCGGAGGCGAGGCCGGCGAGCAGCTCTCCAGCCTCTGGGACCTGACGTGACATGTCGTCTACGGTAGGCCGGTGCCCACCGCCGTCACGACCAGCGAGTCCGGTCCCGTCCACGTCGTCCACGTGGCCGGGGAGATCGACGTGACCTCGGCGGCCGTCCTGCGCGACGCCCTCGAGGCCCTCATCGCCGACGGCCACCGGTGCCTGACGCTCGACCTCACCGACGTCACCTTCATGGACTCGACGGGTCTGGGCATCGTCGTCGGCCGGCTCAAGCGGCTGACCCGCCACGGCGGCACGCTGACCGTCGCGGCCGCCCACGAGCGGGTCGTGCGCGTCTTCACCATCACGGGCCTGGACCAGCTGCTGCAGATCCACCCGGATCTCGAGAGCGCGGTCCGGGCGGCGGAGGCGACCCGGCAGTAGGGTGAGCCATCGGCTGTGCCCGCCACCACGACGGACCGGCCGTGACCCGCGTCCATCAAGGAGGATGGCATGGCAGTCACGCTCGCGACCCTGTCCACCGCGTCGTCGATCGACCTCGACAGCACCAACCTGGGCCTCGTGGGTGGTGTGGCCGTCATCGGGGTCGTGGCCCTGGCCCTCGGTGTGGTCCTGCGTCGGCAGGTCGTCGCCGCCGACGCCGGCACCCCGCGCATGCAGGAGATCGCCGGCGCGGTCGAGGAGGGCGCGCACGCCTACCTGAGACGGCAGTTCCGCACCCTCGTGATCTTCGTGGCCCTCGTCTTCGTGCTGCTGCTCTTCCTCCCGGCCGACTCGGCCGGCGTGCGCTGGGGGCGCTCGGGCTTCTTCGTCCTCGGCGCCGCCTTCTCCGCCGCCATCGGCTACCTGGGCATGTCGCTGGCGGTCAAGGCCAATGTCCGCGTCGCCGAGGCGGCGCGCTCCACCGGGCGCGACGACGGCATGCGCATCGCCTTCCGCACCGGTGGCACGGTCGGCATGTTCACCGTCGGCCTCGGTCTGCTCGGTGCGGCCATCGTCGTGCTCGCCTACCGCGGCGACGCGCCGAAGGTCCTCGAGGGCTTCGGCTTCGGCGCCGCGCTGCTCGCGATGTTCATGCGCGTCGGCGGCGGCATCTTCACCAAGGCGGCCGACGTGGGCGCCGACCTCGTGGGCAAGGTCGAGGCCGGCATCCCCGAGGACGACCCGCGCAATGCCGCGACGATCGCCGACAACGTCGGTGACAACGTCGGCGACTGCGCCGGCATGGCGGCCGACCTCTTCGAGTCCTATGCCGTCATGCTCGTGGCCGCCCTGATCCTGGGCTCCGCGGCCTTCGGCTCCTACGGCCTGGTCTTCCCCCTTCTCATCCCCGCGATCGGTGCCCTCACCGCGATGATCGGCATCTTCATCACCCGGGCGAAGGGGGGAGAGTCGGCCCTCGACGCCATCAACCGCGGCTTCTACATCTCGGCCGTCGTCTCCGCAGTGCTGTGCGCGGGCGCCGCCTATCTCTACCTGCCCTCGACCTACGCCGGCCTGTCGTCCCCCGACGACGGCGTCGCCCAGCTCGTCGGCGACCCGCGCCGCGCGGCCCTGCTCGCCGTCGTCCTCGGGATCATCCTCGCCGCCGTCATCCTGCGGATGACCGGCTACTACACGGGCACCGACAAGCGCCCGACGATGGACGTGGCCCGCACGACCGAGACGGGCGCGGCGACCGTCATCCTGTCGGGCATCTCGCTCGGCCTGGAGTCGGCGGTCTACAAGGTCGTGACGATCGCCGTCGTCATCTACCTCGCCTTCCTCCTCGGCGGCTCGTCGGTCGTCCTCGGGCTCTTCTTCATCGCGCTCGCCGGCTGCGGCCTGCTGACGACGGTCGGCGTCATCGTCGCGATGGACACCTTCGGCCCGGTGTCCGACAACGCGCAGGGCATCGCCGAGATGTCCGGTGACGTCGACGGCGAGGCGGCCCAGGTGCTCACCGAGCTCGACGCGGTCGGTAACACGACCAAGGCGATCACCAAGGGCATCGCCATCGCCACGGCCGTGCTCGCCGCGACGGCGCTCTTCGGCAGCTACACCGATGCGTGGACCTCGACGGTGCGCGGCATCGACGAGGCCTCGGTCAGCCCCGACCGGGTGAGCTCCTTCGAGCAGATGGTCAACACGCAGATCGTCTCGCCGAGCGTGCTCGTCGGCGTCCTCGTCGGCGCCGCGGTCGTCTTCCTCTTCTCCGGGCTCGCGGTCAACGCCGTGACCGTCGCGGCCGGCTCGATCGTCCACGAGGTGCGCCGGCAGTTCCGCGAGCACCCGGGGATCATGGCGGGCACGGAGAAGCCCGAGTACGCCCGGGTCGTCGACATCTGCACCCGCGACTCGCTCGCGAAGCTCGCGACGCCCGGCCTCCTCGCGGCCCTCACGCCGATCGTCGTCGGCTTCGGCCTGGGCATCGGGGCGCTCGCGGGATTCCTCGCGGGAGCCATCGCGTGCGGTGCGCTCATGGCCGTCTTCCTCGCCAACTCCGGTGGCGCCTGGGACAACGCGAAGAAGATCGTCGAGGACGGCAACCACGGCGGCAAGGGCTCGCCCGGCCACGAGGCGGCGGTCATCGGCGACACCGTCGGCGACCCCTTCAAGGACACCGCCGGCCCGGCGATCAACCCGCTCATCAAGGTGATGAACCTCGTCGCCGTCCTCATCGCCCCCGCCGTCGTCACCCTCTACCTCGGCTCGGGCACCGACCAGACGATCCGCTGGGCCATCGCCGCGGTCGCCCTGCTCGTCATCGCCGTCGCGCTCGTCGTCACCAAGCGTGACGACGTCGCGATGGCCGACGTCGAGGGCGAGCCGGCCGTCGACCGGGTCTGACCCTCCGGGTGGGACGAAGGGGGCGCACTAGGCTCGGCGGGTGACTTCCAGCACCACGCCCCGTACCGACCCCGAGCTGCTCGCCGCCCTGCGGGCGGACCTCGCTGCCGCGCCCTTCGGCGTCGACGCGGTCCGTGAGCGCCTCGGCGACCTGGCCGCCAGCGCCCTCGGGCGTGAGCAGTCCTGCCGGCCCGGCGGGCGGTCGCCGGGGCCCGTGACCCGCTCGGTGTGCTCATCGGGTGCTTCGGGCTCGGGCTGCCCACGGCCGCCGACGACCTCGCGCGGGCCCTGCCGCGCACCGGCGTCACCGGCGCCGTGACCCTGGGCATCGTCGAGCCGCACGGCGCGCACGTCGTCGCCCGGTGCGACCTGCGGCCTACGGCCGACGACGCCGACCACGCGTGGTGGGTCGCCTCCGACCCGACCGAGCACGCGCGCAGCGAGCCGCTGCCGGTCGACCACGTGCTCGGCATCGGCGGCGCCTCGACGACCCTGGCGTCGTGGACCCCGCGCACCCAGGTCACCCGCGCGCTCGACCTCGGCACCGGGTGTGGCGTGCAGGCGCTGCACCTGTCGACGCACGCCGACGCCGTCGTCGCGACCGACCTCTCCCGCCGGCCCTCGGCTACGCGGCCTTCAACGCGGCGCTCAACGAGCTCGACTGGGACCTGCGCGAGGGGTCCTTCCTCGAGCCCGTGGCCGGCGAGGCCTTCGACCTCGTTGTGAGCAATCCCCCCTTCGTCATCACGCCGCGCAGCGGGCAGGTGCCGCTCTACGAGTACCGCGACGGCGGGGCCGCCGGTGACGACGTCGTTGCGGCGCTCACCCGCGGGATCGGGGCCCACCTCGCGCCCGGGGGCGTCGCCCAGCTCCTCGGCAACTGGGAGACCGTCGCCGGTCAGGACTGGCGCGAACGGGTCGGCGCGTGGGTCGCCGACAGCGGGCTCGATGCCTGGGTCGTGCAGCGCGACGTGCAGGACCCGGCCGAGTACGCGGAGCTGTGGACCCGCGACGGCGGGCACCTGCCGGGCACGAGCGAGCACGACGCGCTCGTCGGTGCGTGGCTCGACGACTTCGCCTCGCGGGACATCGCGCAGATCGGCTTCGGCATCATCACGCTGCACCGGCCGACGGGGGAGCGGGCTCCCTTCGTCGACCTCGTGGAGGCGACCGGACCGGTGGCCTCGCCCATGGGCCCCGCCGTCGCCGCCGGCTCGTCGCCCGCGATCGCCTCGCCTCCCTCGACGACGACGCCCTGCTCGACACCGCGTGGCGCTGCGCCCCCCGACGTGACGACCGAGACGCACGCAGCGCCCGGCGCCAGCGACCCCAACGTCATCGTCCTGCGGCAGGGCGGCGGGCTGGCCCGCTCGGTGCGCCTCGACACCCTCGACGCCGCCCCTCGTGTCCGTGTGCGACGGCGAGCTCACGGCGCGACAGGCGCTCACCGCGATCAGCGCGCTGCTCGACCTGCCCACCGGTGACGCCCTCGGCGCCGGCTCCGCCCTCGTGCGCCGGCTCGCCGCAGACGGGCTGCTCCTGCCGGAGTAGGTCGTCGCCGCACTCGGGGCGGGGTGGCGCGCACGCCGAGAAGACCCGGCGCGCTGCCGAAGTCCTTCGTCGTCGTGTGGTCACGTCGTCGTTCTCGACTTCGGCTTGACGCCACGCCGGGTCTTCTCGACGTGCACGCTGTCGAGGCCGTCGCGACCGTCCCTTCGAGACGGTCGCTGAGCGACCTCCTCAGGGACCGGAGGTCGGCAGCGCGCCGGGTCTTCTCGACGGGGGCGGGGGTCTCGAGCTCGCTGGCGCTCGCACCTGGACCAACGTGTGGGCCCGGGGACGACGAAGGGCGGCCCGGTGACCGGGCCGCCCTCGCGCTGTGCGTGATCAGCTGGTGGTGGTGATCTTCCACTCGTCGTCGACCTTCTTGAGCTCGATCTCGTCTTCCTTGCCGTCCTCGTTCTTCACCTGGACGGTGGCGGTCTTCTCGTCGTCGGCGATCTCGGAGCCGAGGATCTCGACCTTCGGGTCGTCGGGGATGTTGAGGTCCTTCTCGTTCTCCTTGAAGATCGTTGCGCAGTCCTTGCCCGGGTCGGCGTCCTCGAGCGTCTTGATGATCTCGGGGTCGAAGGCGTCGCACAGCGCGGCGTAGTCCTTGTCCTTGGCCGCCGCGACGAAGTCCTCGACCGCCTTCTCCGGGCCGTTGTCGCTGCCGCAGGCCGTCAGGCCGAGCGCGAAGGTGCCGGCGACGGCCAGCGTGACGAGCTTCTTCATGGTGATCTCCCTGTCGTGGTGCGGGCGGTGTGGTCGCCCCCTCACGCAGGACCCTAACGACCCCACATCACTCGTGCGATGGGGAGGACTGCCCGTGGACGCTCAGCTGAACTGCCAGGACCGCTTCGACAGGCCGAACCAGAAGCGTCGACGGCGACATCGCGCTGCGTCGCGCCGGAGGCGTCGGCTGCGCCCATCGCGATGTAGAGCGGTGCCCAGTGCTCGGTGCGCGGGTGCGCCTCGTGCCCGGCGGGGGCGATCTCGAGCATCCGCTCGAGGGAGTCGATGTCGCCGGCGTCGACGGTCTCGGCGGCCCAGTGGTCGAACTCGCTCGAGGCCGTCGGCGGGGCGGCGTCGGCCCCGGCGCGGGGGTTGAACCAGCGCAGGTTGTGCGTCGTGAAGCCGGACCCGACGATCAGGGTGCCCTGGTCGCGCAGCGGCGCCAGCGCGCGGCCGAGCTCGACGAGCTGGTGCGGGTCGAGCGTCGGCATCGACATCTGCAGGACCGGCACGTCGGCGTCGGGGTACATCTCGACGAGGGGGACGTAGGCGCCGTGGTCGAGGCCGCGGGTCTCGTCGTGGCGGACCTCGACCCCCTTCGGCTTGAGCAGGGCGGAGACCTCCGCCGCGAGCTCCGGGGCGAGGGGCGCGTCGTAGGTGACGTCGTAGTAGTGCTGGGGGAAGCCCCAGAAGTCGTACGTGAGCGGGACCTTGTGCTCGACCGGGCTCACCGTGACGGGGGCGTCCTCCCAGTGGGCGGAGACCATGAGGACGTTCTTGGGCTTGTCGAAGGAGCCGGACCAGCGGGCGAGCTCGGCGGTCCACCGGGCGTCGTCGGCCAGCGGCGGGGCGCCGTGGGAGAGGTAGAGGACGGGAGGAGTGCTCATGGCCCCAACGATACTTGTATCTTCAACAAAAATCTAGCCCCCCGGCAGATGGGCGAAGGGAGCACCCCGGGTGGCGTAGTACGGTCGCCCCGAGATGACCCCTCGTCGAGGCAGCGACGAATCCGCTGCACGTGGGGTCGAGAGATGAGGCGCACATGGCCAGCAAGCTCGTCATCGTCGAGTCGCCCGCCAAGGCCAAGACCATCGCGGGCTACCTGGGCCCCGACTACGCGGTCGAGGCATCGGTCGGGCACATCCGCGACATCCCGACCCCGTCGGAGATGCCGGCCGACATGAAGAAGGGCCCCTTCGGCCGCTTCGGCGTCAACATCGAGGAGGGCTTCGAGCCCTTCTACGTCGTCGACCCGGACAAGAAGAAGAAGGTCACCGAGCTCAAGCGCCTGCTCAAGGACGCTGACACCCTCTACCTCGCCACCGATGAGGACCGCGAGGGCGAGGCGATCGCCTGGCACCTGCTCGAGACGCTCAAGCCGAAGATCCCGGTGCAGCGCATGGTCTTCCACGAGATCACCAAGGAGGCGATCCAGCGCGCCGTCGAGGACACCCGCGAGCTCGACCTCGACCTGGTCAACGCGCAGGAGTCGCGCCGCATCCTCGACCGCCTCTACGGCTACGAGGTCTCGCCCGTGCTGTGGCGCAAGGTCAAGGCGGGTCTGTCCGCCGGCCGCGTGCAGTCCGTGGCGACCCGGATCGTCGTCGAGCGCGAGCGGGAGCGGATGGCCTTCAAGGTCGCCTCCTACTGGAGCGTCGAGGGCACGTTCAGCTCCGGCACCGCCCCCTTCGCCGCCCGCCTGGCCACCCTCGACGGACGCAAGGTCGCCACCGGCTCCGACTTCGACGACGCCGGTGCGGTGAAGAAGGACGCCCGCGCGCTCGACCAGCGCGCCGCGACCCAGGTCGCCGAGGCGACCATCGCGGCCCCGGTCGTCGTCAGCTCCGTCTCCGAGAAGCCCTACACGAGGCGCCCGTACGCCCCCTTCACCACGTCGACGCTGCAGCAGGAGGCCGGCCGCAAGCTCGGCCTCGGCTCCAAGGCGGCGATGGGCGTGGCGCAGAAGCTGTACGAGAACGGCTACATCACCTACATGCGAACCGACAGCACCAACCTGTCGAGCTCGGCGGTCTCGGCCGCCCGCGGCCAGGCCCGCGACATGTACGGCGCCGACTTCGTGCCCGAGGCGCCGCGCGTCTACGGCAAGAAGTCCAAGAACGCGCAGGAGGCGCACGAGGCGATCCGCCCCGCCGGTGACCGCTTCCGCACCCCGGCGCAGGTGGCCGGTGAGCTGCGGGGCGACGAGTTCCGTCTCTACGAGCTGATCTGGAAGCGCACGGTCGCGTCGCAGATGGCCGACGCCAAGGGCTCGACCGCGACGATCCGCATGCGCGCCGACCTCACCGGCTGCGAGGCCGGCGAGCTCGCCGAGTACTCCGCCTCGGGCACCGTCATCACCTTCCGCGGCTTCCTCGCCGCCTACGAGGAGGGCACCGACGAGCCGGCGCAGCCGGCCAAGGACGGTGAGGCCCGCCTGCCCAAGGTCGAGGAGGGCGCGAGCCTCGACGTCGTCGACGCGACCGCGTCGGGTCACGAGACCTCACCGCCGGCGCGCTACACCGAGGCCTCGCTGGTCAAGAAGATGGAGGAGCTCGGCATCGGCCGCCCCTCCACCTATGCCTCGACGATCAGCACGATCCAGGACCGCGGCTACGTCCGCAAGAAGGGCACCGCGCTCGTCCCGACGTGGCTCGCCTTCGCCGTGACCCGCCTGATGGAGGTGCACTTCAGCCGTCTCGTCGACTACGACTTCACCGCCTCGATGGAGGTCGACCTCGACGAGATCGCCGCCGGTGACGCCGACCGCGTCGCCTGGCTGCAGCGCTTCTACTACGGCGACGAGGGCAGCGGCCCGGGCCTGTCCGGCCTCGTCGCGACCTCGGCGACATCGACGCCCGGGCCATCTCGACGATCGAGATCGGCGACGGTGTCGTCGTGCGGGTCGGTCGCTACGGCCCCTATGTCGAGGAGGTCGTGCCGAAGGGGGTCGACCCGCGACCGGTGAGGTCACCGACGAGACGAAGACGACGCCGGCGCCCAAGCGGGCGACGATCACCGACGACGTGGCCCCCGACGAGCTGACGCCGGCGATGGCGCGCGAGTTCCTCGCGGCGGCCGCCGACGACGGCCGGGTCCTGGGGCAGGACCCCGAGACCGGGCGCGACGTCGTCGTGAAGAACGGCCGCTACGGCCCCTACGTCACCGAGGTCCTCGAGGAGTCGGCCGACGACAAGCCCAAGCGCGGCAAGGCCAAGGTCAAGCCGCGCACGGCCTCGCTCTTCAAGAGCATGGACCCCTCGACGGTCGACCTCGAGCAGGCGCTCAAGCTCCTCTCTCTGCCGCGCACCCTCGGCACGGTCACCGAGACGACGACCGCCGAGGACGGCACGGAGAAGTCGGTCGAGGTGCCGATCACCGCGCAGAACGGTCGCTACGGGCCGTACCTGAAGAAGGGCACCGACTCGCGCTCGATCGAGACCGAGGAGCAGCTCTTCACGATGACCCTCGAGGAGGCCGTCGCGATCTACGCCCAGCCCAAGCAGCGTGGCCGCGCCGCGGCCAAGCCGCCGCTGGCGGAGTTCGGCGAGGACCCGGTGAGCGGCAAGAAGGTCGTCGTCAAGGACGGGCGCTTCGGCCCCTATGTCACCGACGGCGAGACGAATGCGACCCTGCGCCGCGGCGACGAGCCCGAGACGCTCACCGCGGAGCGGGCCTACGAGCTCATCGCCGAGAAGCGCGCCAAGGGCCCGACGACCCGCAAGAAGTCGGCGAAGAAGACGGCCAAGAAGACCGCGAAGAAGGCCACGAAGAAGGCCACGAAGAAGGCGACGAAGAAGGCAGCGGCCAAGAAGGCCTGAGCCGGGCGGGGTGGTGAGGGGCACAACGCCCTGCCGTTGCCGCTGTGGTTACCCGTGCGTATCGTCCGGGGCAACAGCCGCGCCGAAGGAGATGCCGCCATGGACCTCGACCCGTCCACGTTCGACACGATGAGTCCGCAGGAGTTTGCGAAGACCGTCGCGCAGATGTCCGACAAGGAGGTCTCCGAGGTCATGCGCGGCGAGCACCGGGGCGCGATCCTCGATGCGGTCTTCGCCCGCTTCCCCGAGCTCTTCCGGCCCGACAAGGCGAAGGGGACGTCCGGCACGGTGCAGTTCCGCATCACCGGTGGTCCCGACGAGCAGCCGCACGACACCTACGAGATCGTCGTCGGCGACGGCACCTGCACCGTCTCGGCGGAGCCCGGCTCGGACTACGACGCCTCGCTGATGATGGCGCCGCCGGAGTTCGTCAAGATGGCGACGGGTCGGGGCAACCCGACGATGCTCGTCATGCGCGGCAAGATCAAGGTCAAGGGCGACATCGCCCTGGCCGCGAAGTTCCCCAGCCTCTTCGACATCCCCAAGGCCTGATGCCCTTCATGAACCCACTCACCATCGCCACGACCATGGCCAAGCGGGGGATGCTCAACCCCGGGCCGCCGGCCGCCCAGGTCAAGCAGCTGGCCGCACTGAAGAAGTGGGGCTTCGGTCTCGCGGGCGAGCTGCGGCAGGCCGCCAACCGCTCGCCCAAGGCGGTCGCCGTCATCGACGAGACCCGTGGGGCGACCACCTATGCGGAGCTGCTCGCCAACTCCGAGAAGATCGCCGTCGTCCTGCGCGAGCTCGGCTTCGGCCCCGGTGACCGGGTCGGTCTGCTCGCTCGCAACCACGTCCAGGCCATCGAGGTCATGACCGCGACCTCCGCGATCGGCATCGACCTCGTCCTGGGCAACACCGGCCTCGCCGGCCCGCAGTTCGCGGTCGTCGCCGAGCAGCAGGGGATCCGCGGGATCATCCACGACGACGAGTTCGCCGAGGTCGTCGCGCACCTGCCGCAGGACCTGCCCCGGATCACCGAGACCGAGCTCGCCCGCCGCATCGAGACCACGCCGCGGCCGCACTCCCTTCCCGTCCCGGCGAAGGGGGGTCGCACGATCATCCTGACCTCCGGCACGACGGGCACGCCCAAGGGCGCCGCACGCAAGACGCCGGGCGGCTTCGGCCCGCTCATCTCGATCATCGACCGGATCCCGCTGCGGGCCCACGACCGCATCCTCATCTCGGCCCCGATCTTCCACACGTGGGGCTACGCGGCGATGCAGCTCTCGCTCGCGCTGCGCGCGACGATCGTGCTGCAGCGTCGCTTCAAGCCCGAGGCGGCCCGGGCGGCGCTCGAGGAGCTGCAGCCCGACGCGATGTTCGCCATCCCCGTGATGCTCCAGCGGATGATGGAGCTGCCGAGCGACCCGGCCGCTCGCAGCCGCCGCAAGCTGCGCGTCGTCGCGACCTCCGGCTCGGCCTACCCCTCGGGCTTCACGACGAAGTTCATGGACGAGTACGGCGACGTGCTCTACAACCTCTACGGCTCGACCGAGGCGTCGTGGGTGTGCATCGCCACGCCCGCCGACATGCGGCGCCACGCCAACACGGCCGGCACCCCGCCGCTCGGCACGGTCGTCAAGATCCTCGACGACGACGGCAAGGAGGTGCCGACGGGGCAGACCGGCCGGATCTTCTGCGGCAACGAGCTCGTCTTCGACGGCTACACCAACGGCAACACCAAGGACTTCGTCGACGGGCTCGTCTCGACCGGCGACATGGGGCACGTCGAGGACGGGCTCTACTTCGTCGACGGCCGCGATGACGACATGATCGTCAGCGGCGGGGAGAACGTGTACCCCATCGAGGTCGAGGGGCTGCTCGCCGAGCACCCCGCGGTCCGCGAGGTCTCCGTGATCGGTGTCCCCGACCCCGACTTCGGTCAGCGCCTCGCGGCCTTCGTCGCGCTCACCGAGGGCCACGAGCTGAGCGCCGACGAGGTCAAGGAGCACGTGCGCGCCCACCGCGCCCGCCACTGCATCCCGCGCGAGGTCGTCTTCATGGACGAGCTGCCGCGCAATGCCACCGGCAAGATCCTCAATCGGGAGCTGCGCAAGCACTTCGCCTGACCCCCGCTGGCTGAGGAGGTCGCGCAGCGACCGCCTCGAAGCCCACTGGGTGTCGAGGCCATGGTCACCTCCGCAGGCGAAGGGCTGGGGGTGGCCCTAAGAAGAAGTCCCGACTCCTTGCGCAGGCTTGTCGCCTGTCCTTGGTGGTCGGGACTTCTTCATGAGTCGGGCCGACCCCCACCCTTCGCCTGCTCAGCTTGGTCGCCCCCCTTCGCCTGCTCACCTTGGCCGACCCTCACCCTTCGCGTGCTTGCCCGATCCTGCATTGCCCTACGGCAATGCAGGATCGGTGGCGGTCAGAGCCACTGGCCGAAGGCCAGGGGCTCGCGGGTGAAGCGGTAGGTGGCCCAGTTGAGGTGGGTGACGGTGCCGGAGGCATCGCGGGTGACCCGGAGCAGCTCGCCGCGCTCGCGGCCCGACACCGTGCGGTAGCGGTCGGTGGCCTCGGCCTCGAAGACCGAGGGCGGCAGCTCCTTGGGCTGCCCGGCCACCCGCGCTTCGAGCCGCCCCTCGCGCACCGACAGCACGAAGTGCGTCCCCTCGGAGTACCAGTGCCCGAGCAGCGGGACGAGCTCGTCGGGCAGCTGCGTCCCGGGCTGCCAGGGCTCGGGCTGCACCGGCTCGCGCTCGATCGCGATCGTCCCGAGCTCGATGGCGGCGGCCGCAGGAGGGACGGGGGCGGAGTTGTTCATCAGGATCAGACCCGTTGTCGCAGAGGAGCGCTCGGTGAAGACGCCGGTGATCGAGCCGGGCCAGCCGCCGGTGTGCCCCACCCAGGTGCGACCCTCGTGCCGGACCAGCTGGAAGCCCAGACCCCAGGCTGAGGTCCACCCCGTCATGTCGGCCATGACCTGCGGCTGGCACATCTCCTCGAGCGTGTCGGGGGAGAGGACCTCGTCGACCGGGGCGGCCACGAAGCCGCCCCAGCGCGCCATGTCGGTGGCCGTCGACCGCAGCCCACCGGCCGGATCGAGGGCCGCCGCGTCGAAGACCGGCTCCTCCACGGGGACGTCGGCGAACGGAGGCACGTAGTACCCCTTCGCCCGGCGGCCGGAGGGCGCGGTGCCGGTGCGGGTCATCTCGAGCGGGTCGAGGATGCGGCGTCGGATCGACTCCTCCCAGGTGCACTCGTCGAGGCGGGCGATGATCTCGCCGAGGACGGAGTAGGCGAGGTTGGAATAGTGCCAGCGGTCGTGCGGTCGGCCCACACGCTCGGCCTGCGACCAGCCGGCGAGCAGGTCCTCCCGCGAGGGCATGACCATCGTGTCGAAGACATCGCCGACCGGCTCGCGCTGCATCCCGGAGGTGTGCGAGAGCAGCTGCCGGATCGTCACGCGGGCGTGGGCGGAGTCCGCGAGGTGCTGCTCGACCGTGTCGTCGAGGTCGAGCCGGCCCTCGTCCCGCAGCGCCATGACGGCCACCGCGGTGAAAGTCTTGGAGTTGCTCGCCACCGGGTACTGGGTGTCGGCGTCGGGTGCCTCGCCGGGCGTCGCGAGGTCGATCGTCCCGATGCCGGTGGACCACTCGAGCCGGCCCGCCCGGGCGACGCCGGCGACGAGGCCGGGGACCCTCCCTTCGGTCTGCGCGGTGAGGGCGCGGGAGGTGAGGGCACGGGCGGTCTCGTCGGTGAAGGTCATGGCACGACCTTAAGGAGATGTGACTGGGGAGGAGCGGTCAGGCCTTGATGAAGCCGGCCTCCCGCAGCCACGAGATCGCGACGTCCGCCGGGTCCTCGCCGTCGACGTCGACCCGGGCGTTGAGGTCGATGAGCACGTCGTCGGTGAGCTTCTCGACCACCGGCGCGAAGAGCTCCTTGACCTCCGGGTGCTCCTCGACGACCGCCTGGGTGAGCACCGGCGCGACGTTGTACTTCGGGAAGAAGGCCTTGTCGTCCTCGAGCACGGTCAGGTCGAGCGCCTTGATCCGCCCGTCGGTCGTGAAGACCTCGCCGAAGGTGCACGTGCCCTTGTCGGTGGCCTGGTAGATGGCGCCGGTGTCGAGGACCTTGACGTTGCTCTCGGGGAAGCTCGTGCCCTTGGCCAGCCCGTACTTCTTGAGCATCGGGTCGAAGCCGTCGTTGCGGTTGTTGAACTCGGACTCGACGCAGAAGGTCAGCTCGGCCTTGGGCACCTTCGACAGCTCGGAGAGCTTGGTGATGCCGAGCTTCTTGATCGTCTCGGTCGGCCCGGCGAAGCCGTAGGTGTTGTTCATCGGCGCCGGGTCGAGCCAGACGAGCTGGTGCTCCTGGAGGTCGCGGTCGCGGACGGCTTCGTACTGCTTGCGCTCGTCGGGGATCGGGGTGGTCTCGCCGAGATAGGCGATCCAGGCGGTGCCCGTGTACTCCCACTGCATCTGGACCTGGTCCTCGATCATCGCCTGGCGGGCGCTGGACGAGCCGGGGATGTTGGTCAGGTCCGCCGCCTCGGCGCCGGTCGCGCGGAGCAGGATGACGGCCATCTTGCCCAGGATGAGCTGCTCGGTGAAGTTCTTCGACCCCACCCCGATCGAGGCGCCCGACAGGTCGACGTCGGCGATCGGCCCGGCCGGCTCCCCGGAGGGCACGAAGCCACCACTCGTGCCCAGGCCGCACCCGGCGAGGGCGAGGCCGAGCGTGCCGGCTCCGCCCAGGAGCAGGGTGCGTCGGGTCAGCTCGGTCGAAGGGAGGTCACGTCGCGTGGTCATGAGGTCCCCTTGGGAGTGAGGAGGAGCTCGAGCACCCGGCCCGCCCAGTCGATGAGCAGCGCGACGACCGCGATGATCACGGCGCCGCTGACGAGGATTGGGTAGCGGAAGAGCGTGATGCCCGTGACGATGAGCGCGCCCAGCCCGCCGGCGTTGACGAAGGTCGCGAAGCTCGCGGCGCCGACGACGAGCACGAGCGCGGTGCGCACACCGGCCATGATCACCGGCATGGCGAGCGGCAGCTCGACCCGGCGCAGGACGTCGACGGGGGACATGCCCATGCCGCGGGCGGCCTCGACGAGGGTCTGGTCGACCTGCTGGAGGCCGACGATCGTGTTGCGCAGCACCGGCAGGAAGCCGTAGATCGCCAGGGAGATGACGGCGGTGCGCACGCCGAAGCCGAGCCACATCGCCAGGAGCACGATGAGGCCGATGACCGGCGCGGCCTGGCCGGCGTTGGCGACGGCGGTGACCGGCCCGGAGAAGCGGCGGGCCGGGCCACGCGTGAGCAGGATGCCGATGGGGATCGCGGTGACGAGCACGACGGCGGTCGTGATGAGGGTGAGCGTGATGTGCTCGCGGGTCAGCGTGAGGATCGTGCCCCACGCCAGCTGGCGGGCCTCGATGTCGTCGAGGTCGGCGGTCTGCCGCCAGATCGCCCAGCCGCCGAGGATCGCCGCGCAGAGCAGCGGCAGGCCGACGAGCAGCCCGATCGTCGTGCGGCGGTCCTCGACCCCGGTGTCGGCGGTCGAAGGGGAGGTCCTCACGTCGGTCATGACGTGGCCTCCTGCGTGTCCGGGTCGGACGCGGCGCGGATGTGGTCGGTGACCGCCTCGAAGGTCACGACGCCGAGGAACTCGTCGCGGCGGCCGGTGACGAGGACGCCGCCGTGGGTGCTCGCGAGCATCGAGTCGAGAGCGTCGTTGATCGTCGAGCGGCGGTCGATGACCGAGATGTCCTCGTCGGTGTGGTCGGGCAGGCGAGGCATCCGGGCGGCCTCCTTGAGGCTGTACCACCCGACGGGCCGCCGTCGGGAGTCGAGCACGATGACGTCGTTCTGCCCGCCGGCGCGGGCGGCGTCGGCGGCTGCCTTCCCTTCGTCACCGACCGCGGCGAGGACCGGGCTCTGCAGCTCGAGCTCGTCGACGCGCGAGAGGCTCAGCTGCTTGAGCGAGGACCCGGCACCGATGAAGTCCTCGACGAACTCGTCGGCGGGGTTGGCCAGGAGGGTGGTCGGGGTGTCGTACTGCGCGATCTGCGCGCCCTCGCGCAGCAGGAGGATCCGGTCGCCGAGCTTGACCGCCTCGTCGATGTCGTGGGTGACGCAGACGATCGTCTTCTGCAGCTCCTCCTGGATGCTCATCAGCTCGTCCTGGAGCCGCTGCCGGGTGATCGGGTCGACCGCGCCGAAGGGCTCGTCCATGAGGAGCACCGGCGGGTCCGCCGCGAGGCCACGAGCGACGCCCACCCGCTGCTGCTGCCCGCCGGAGAGCTCCTTGGGGTAGCGGCCGCGGTAGCGCTTGGGGTCGAGCCCGACGAGCTCGAGCAGGTCGTCGACGCGCTCGGTGATGCGGCGCTTGTCCCACTTGAGCAGGCCCGGGACGAGGGCGATGTTGTCGGCGACCGTCATGTGGGGGAAGAGCGAGCCTCCCTGGATGACGTAGCCGATGGTGCGGCGCAGCTCGGTCGCGTTCTTGCTGCGGATGTCCTCGCCGCCGATGGTGATCGTCCCCGAGGTCGGCTCGTGGAGACGGTTGATCATCTTCAGCGTCGTCGTCTTGCCGCAGCCCGAGGGGCCGATGAACATGACGATCTCGCCGGCGGGCACGGTGAGGGACAGTCCGTCGACGGCCGGCACCTTCTGCCCCGAGTAGGTCTTGGTGACGTTGTCGAAGACGATCTCGGCGCCGCTCACCCCCCGGTCGGCTGCGTGGTGCTCGGGTGCGGGCTGCTGGTCTGCGGTGGTGGACATCAGGCGCGGATCCCCTTCGAGGTGGTGAGTCGGCTGACGAGCAGCAGGGCGGCGTCGAGGAGCAGGGCGAGGACGACCACCCCGAGGGTCCCGACGAGGGCGTAGTTGAGGGCATTGGCCCCGCCGAGCTGGGCCAGGCCGGTGAAGATGTAGCCGCCGAGTCCGGGGCCGAGGGTGTACGCCGCGATCGCGGCCACACCCATGGACATCTGCGCGGACACCCGCAGGCCGGCCATGATCACCGGCCAGGCCATCGGCAGCTGCACGCGCAGGAAGCGGGCCGTCGAACCCATCCCCATCCCCTTCGCCGACTCCAGCAGGGTGGGGCTGACCCCGGCGAGGCCCACGACGGCGTTGCGCAGGATCGGCAGCGTCGCGTAGAAGGTGACGGCGACGAAGGGCGACACCGGCCCGATGCCGAAGAGGGGCAGGAGCAGGCCGAGGAGGGCGAAGGAGGGGATCGTCAGGCCGACGGCGCTGATCATGTTGGCCGCGGGCTTCAGCCGCGGCACCCGGGTGACGAGCACCGCGAGGGCGATGGCGATGATCGTCGCGAGGAGGACGGACTGCACCACCAGCGAGAGGTGCTGGAAGGAGCGGAAGAGGATGTCCTGCCACTTGTCTGCGACGAAATCACCCACGGGCATCCTCTCCTCGGCCCCGACTCTCGGGACCAGTCGTCCACTCAACCCCGCGGGACGGCCCGATCCGCCGCTCAGCGCCCCGTTGCGACCGACTTGTGACCTTTGCACACACCCTGCCCGGCGCCCGGACTCGCGTGTCGGCACGGTGCCTTAGGGTCGACGGCGTGAGCGAGCACGGGTACTTCATCGCCTTCGAGGGCGGCGACGGGGCAGGCAAGTCGACGCAGGTCGGCCACCTCGTCGAGGCGCTCGAGGCTGCGGGCCGTGAGGTCGTCGTGACCCGCCAGCCCGGGGGGACCTCCCTCGGCGCCGCGCTGCGCGATCTCGTGCTCCACGGCGAGGCGATCACCCCGAGGGCGGAGGCGCTGATCTTCGCCGCCGACAAGGCCCAGCACGTGCAGGAGGTGATCCTCCCTTCGCTCGCCCGCGGAGCGGTGGTCGTCACCGACCGCTACACCGACTCCTCGGTCGCCTACCAGGGCGCCGGCCGCTCCCTCGGGGCCCAGGAGGTCGCCGACCTGCAGACCTGGGCCGTCGGCGGGCTCGCCCCCGACCTCACGGTCCTCGTCGACGTCGACCCCGCGACCGGACGGGCCCGACGCGGCGGCACCCACGACCGGATGGAGTCCGAGGCCGACGGATTCCACGCGGCGGTGCGCGAGCACTTCCTCGCCATGGCGGCAGCGGCGCCCGAGCGCTATCTCGTCGCGACGGCGGCCGCCCCCGCCGACGAGATCGCGGCCGCCG